>JAGXST010000174.1 GCA_018335555.1 Actinomycetota bacterium
CCCCAGCACCGTGCCCTGCGGCACCACGAGGTCGAGGCCGGCGAGCGCCGTCACGTCCTTGTAGCGCTTGACCAGGCCCTCGGCCCGGATCATCTCGTTCATCGTGTCTCTCCTCACGGGTGTTCGCCGACGTTGACGCACGACGAACCCACAACTCATCGCACCAACGCCCGACGGTGTCGGCGTGACGGCCCCCCAGCCTTCGCCGACCTGGATGAGCGTACGCGGGGTGGCGGACCCGTCCTGTCCGGGTGGCGGAATCGACCGATCCCCGGGGGCCGGCCACCACCTCGGGGGTCGGCTCAGGGTGCTGCCCGATGGTGCGCTCGCCGGTCCGGCGTAGCGTGCCGTCCATGGACACTCCTGATCAGGCTTCCCCCAACGCCGCCACGCCGGCGCCCGCCGCGACCGCCCCGGTCGCCCGACCCGCGGCCCGTGCCGTCGACGCCGTGAAGATCTACGGCCGCGGCGACACCTCCGTCCGTGCCCTCGACGGCATCAGTGTCGAGATCCCGGCCGGACGGTTCACGGCGATCATGGGGCCGTCGGGCTCGGGCAAGTCGACGCTGATGCACTGCTTGGCCGGACTCGACCCGCTCACGTCGGGCCAGACCTGGATCGGCGAGGTCTCGCTGGCCGATCTCAACGACCAGCAGTTGACCGTGCTGCGCCGCGACCGGATCGGGTTCGTCTTCCAGGCGTTCAACCTGCTGCCGACGCTGACGGCGCGCGAGAACATCACGCTCCCGCTCGCGCTGGTCGGCGACGATCCCGATCCCGACTGGTTCGACACGGTCGTCGAGGTCGTCGGCCTGGCCGACCGGCTCGGTCACCGCCCCTCCGAGCTCTCGGGCGGCCAGCAGCAGCGCGTCGCCGTTGCCCGTGCCCTGGTGAGTCGACCCGACGTGGTCTTCGCCGACGAACCGACGGGCAACCTCGACTCGCGCTCCGGCGCCGAGGTGTTGGGCTTCCTGCGCAGGGCCGTCGACGACTTCGGCCAGACCGTGGTCATGGTGACCCACGACCCGATCGCCGCGGGCTACGCCGACGAGGTGCTCTTCCTCGCCGACGGTCGCCTGGTCGACCGCCTCGCGGACCCCGACGCCGAGAAGGTGCTGGCTCGGTGGGCTCAGGGGGAGGACCCGGTGGGGTCGGCTCCGGGGGAGGGATCGACCGCATGAAGCACCTCGAGGCCTGACATGCTGCGCATCACGCTCACCTCCGCCTGGCAGCACCGGCGGCGTCTGTTCGGCACCGTGCTCGCCGTCGTGCTCGGCACGGCCTTCCTCGTGGGGACCCTGGTGCTCAGCGACACGCTGCGGGGCAGCTTCCGCAGCGTGTTCACCGACGTGAACGCCGGCATCTCGGTCGTCATCCGGGGGCAGGGCGGCGGACAGGTCGGCGACATCACGGCACAGCGGCCGTTGGTCGACACCGCGATCCTCGATGACCTCCACGGCGTCGACGGCATTGCGGCCGCGGAACCCGAGATCGAGGCGCTCGCGCAGGTCGTGGGCGCCGACGGCGTCTCGATCGGCGGCCAGGGGCCGCCGACGCTCGGGGTCAACTGGATCCACGACCCCGGCCTCGCGCCATACGACCTGGTCGAGGGCCGCGCCCCGGCCGCGCCCGGCGAGGTGGCGATCGACACCGAGACCGCCGAGGCGGGCGCGCTGGCGGTGGGCGAAACCGCGACCGTCCGCACCCCGGCGCCGATCGAGGTCGAGATCGTCGGCCTGCTGACGCCGAAGGGCGGCGCGAGCGCGGGCGTGACCATCACCGCGTTCACGGCCGACGAGGCCCAACAGTTGCTGCTCGGACGCGGCGACCGGGCCACACGCATCCTGCTCGCCGCCGACGGCGGCACCTCCGACGAGGAGTTGGCGGTCCGCGTGTCCGAACTGCTGCCGGACGGGGTCGAGGCCGTCACCGGCGCGGTCTACACCGACGAGGCACTCGACGACCTCGGCCGTGACTTCCTCGACTTCTTCGAGGCCTTCCTGCTGGTCTTCGCCGCGATCGCGCTGCTGGTGGCGACCTTCAGCATCTACAACACCTTCTCGATCACGGTGGCGCAGCGCCTGCGCGAGTCCGCCCTGCTGCGGGCGCTCGGAGCATCCCGCCGCCAGGTTCTCGCCTCGGTGTTGCTCGAGGCCGTCATCACCGGCCTGGTCGCCTCCGTCCTCGGCCTCGTCGTCGGGATCGGCCTCGCCTCCGGTCTGCTCGGCGCCCTCGGCCGCTTCGGCCTGCCGGTCGAAGGGGCGAGCCTGGTCGTCGGTGTGCGGGCTGCGGCCGCGGCCTTCGCCGTCGGCGTCGGTGTGACGATCGTCGCGAGCCTGCTGCCGGCCTACCGGGCCTCGCGGGTGGCCCCGCTCGCGGCCCTGCGCGACGTCGCCGTCGACCGCAGCGACCAGTCACGGATCCGGCTCGCGATCGGGCTGGTCCTGCTCGCGATCGGCGGCGTGTTCGTGACGCTCGCCCTGGTCGTCGACGGTGGCGCACTCGAGCGCGCCGCGATCGGCGCGGTGGCCGTCTCGGTCGGGGTGTTCCTGCTCGGGCCGGTGACCGCCCGCCCGATGACGGCGGTGGTGGCCGGCCCCGTCCAGCGGTTGCGCGGGGTGACCGGCGCGCTGGCGCGCCGCAACGCCGTCCGCAACCCCCGTCGCACGGCGAGCACCTCGTCCGCGCTGATGGTCGGCGTCGGCATCGTCACGCTGTTCACCGTGGTCGCGGGCTCGATCAACGCCACCATCGAGGACGCGGTCGACGGCAGCTTCGGCGGGGACCTCATCGTGCAGTCCGGCGGCTTCAGCGGTGCCGGCCTGAGCCCGCAGATCGTCGACGAACTGCGCGATCTCCCCGAGGTGGACGGCGTACTGGGGCTCGGTCTCGGCGTCGGGAGCATCGACGGGCAGCAGAGCGTGTTCAGCCTGGTCGATCCCCCTGCACTCGAGGGCATGCTCGACCTCGAGGTCGTCGAGGGTTCGGTGTACGACCTGCCCGGCGACGGCATCGCCATCTCGCAGTCACACGTCGAGGAGGACGGTCTTCGGCTGGGCGACGTGATCGAGATCCAACTGGTCGACGGCACCGTCCTCGAGCAGCGGGTCGCGGCGATCTTCGTGTCACAGGCGGCCGACGCCGTCGGTACCCGGCTGGTCCCGATCGAGGCCTACGCCCCGCACGCGACCCAACTCGGCTACATCTCGGTGATGGTGGCCCTCGCCGACGGTGTGTCGCTCGAGCAGGGCCAGACGGCGGTGGAGTCCGTCGCCGCGAACCACGGTTCCCCCGACGTGTTCGACCGCGGCGCCTTCACCGAACGCGCCGTCGGCGATGTCGATCAGTTGCTCGCCATCGTCTACGTCCTGCTCGCCCTCGCGATCGTGATCGCGCTGATGGGCATCACCAACACCCTGTCGCTGTCGGTGCACGAGCGCACGCGCGAGATCGGCCTCCTGCGGGCCCTCGGCCAGACCCGGTCGCAATTGCGTGCCATGGTGCGCTGGGAGTCGGTGATCGTCGCGCTGTTCGGCACCGCGACCGGCCTCGTGCTCGGCACCTTCCTCGGCTGGGTGTTCGTCCGGGCCATCGCCGCCGACGAGGGCTTCGGCGTGTTCGCTGCCCCCGTCGGACAACTCGCCCTCGTGGTGGCCCTCGGTGCGCTCGTCGGTGTGCTCGCCGCGCTGCGTCCGGCGCGGCGTGCGGCCAGGCTGGACGTCCTGACGGCCATCGCCACGGAGTGAGCGGGCCTACCCTTGCGACCTGTGGCCGTCCGACTGGCGGCCGCGGGGGAGCGGATGGTGGGACCCGACGCGCGAGCCGACACCGGTGGACTCGAGCCGACACTGGCCTCCGAGGCCGAACGGACCCGGGCCCGCATCGCCGCCCTCGAACGGGACCTCGCGGCGCTGCGCGAGGCGACCGGCGACAGCCCCGACGACGAGCACGACCCCGAGGGCGCCACCATCGCCTTCGAGCGCCAGCAGGTGGCGGCGCTGCTCGATGCGGCCAGGAAGCGGCTGGCCGAACTCGAGGAGGGCCGCGAGCGCCTGCGCTCCGGGGATTACGGCTCCTGCATCGACTGCGGCGGCTCGATCCCCATGGAACGGCTGCTGGCCCGTCCTGCCGTCCGGCGCTGCACCACCTGCGCCACCCGCGCCGACGGCTGAAGGCCGCTCAGGCGGGGACGGCGCCGGTCGCCCCGAGCAGACGGTCGACGTGGGCACGGAAGGCGTCGCGCACCTCGCCCGGGTCGAGCACCTCGATCCGGCAGGGGAGCATGGCCAGGTAGCCGGCCAGCCAACCGGCATCGCTCGCCCCGGTTCGCAACAGCGTGGCGTCGTCGCCATCGGCTTCCAAGACCCCGTAGCGGGCTGCGGACGTCTGCTGGGCCTGGTCCAGGGGCAGGTGCATGCGCACGGTCGCCTGCACCTCGTATGGCGCGACGGTGACGGCCCGGCGGACCAGTTCGACCGGGTCGGGCGTCTCGCGGTCGACCGCCCGCGTGCCGGTCGCCATCGGAGCCGTCGACCGGTCCACGCGGAAGGTGCGCCAGTCGTCGCGGTCGAGGTCGAACGCGACGAGGTACCACCTCCAGTGGGCGTGGACGAGGCGGAGCGGCTCGAGGTGGCGCAGGCTGCGGGTGCCCTCGCGGTCGCAGTACATCAGCCGGATCCGTTCGCGCCGACGGCACGCCTGCGCGAGGACCAGCAGGTGGTCGGGGTCGGTGGTCACGCCGGGCCCGGACCCGACCGACACCGTCGCGGCCGCGACGTCCTGCAGCCGTTCGGCGAGGTGCTCGGGCAGGACGCGCTCGAGCTTGGTGAGCGCGGACAGTGCGGCTTCGGCCAGGCCGACACCGGTGCCGGCGGTCGCGAACCGCAGCCCGACCACGGCGGCAAGGGCTTCGTGGTCGTCGAGGATCAGCGGCGGCAGCTCGGGGCCGCGACCGAGCTGATAGCCGCCGTGCGGGCCGGGGGAGGCCTGCACGGGATGGTCCAGCCGGCGCAGCCGCGCGATGTCGCGGCGGACCGTGCGGGTCGTCACCCCGAGACGGTCGGCGAGCTCGGGCGCCGTCCAGGTCGGTCGGGTGTGCAGGAGCGCCAACAGGCGCAGCAGTCGGGTCGCAGTCTCCATGCCGGCCACTCTGTCACGAAACCCGGACAGATGCCGTCCGGTTTCTGCAGTGGGTTCGCCCGGGCGGCAGCGCGGTCTTCGTGGCCGCGAGCGCTGATGCCCCAGCGGATCCGGCCGACGGGGGAGCCGACCCCGGTCCCGAGGCATTCGATGCAGCGATCCTGGCAACGGCTGTGCGCCGCCTATGGCGTCGCCGGTGCACTGCTGGTGCTCCTGCATGCCAGGATCGGCCCCGGCGTGGCTGCCGAGGTGGCCTACACCGCCGTGACGGCCCTCGCGCTGCTCGCGGTCACCGCCGGGGTGCGCCACCACCGGCCGCGGGTGCTGGGACCCTGGCGCCTGGCGGGCATCGGACTGGCGTTCGCCGTCGTCGCCTCCGTCGGTTGGGTCGTGTTCCTGCTGCTGGGGCTCGATACGGCACCGCTCGGGCTGCTCTACCTGCTCGCCTGGGTGTTCTGCGTGGTCGCCGCCTGGTCGCTGACCAGTCTGCGCAACCACGGGGGAGGGCTCGGCGCCGCCCTCGATGTCGCGATCGTGACCACCGGGTCGGGGATCCTGCTCTACGTGTTCGTGGTCCAGCCGACCTGGGACGGGGCCACGGGCAGCGGACTCGGCCGGGCCATCGCCGTGATCTACCCCCTGTTCGGCCTCGCGCTCGTCGCCGTGCTCAGCCGCCTGCTGTTCGGCGGAGCCGCCCGCGTGCCCGCCTTCTGGCACCTCGGCACGGCCGTGCTGATGCTCCTGGCCGCAGACGTCATGCATGCGGTGGGGATGATGCACGGCAGCGAGCCCAGCAACGGCCCCGGCTCGCTGCGGCTGCTCGGCTTCGTGTTCCTCGGCGCCACGGCACTGCACCCGACGATGACCCGACTCACCGACGAGGTCGACGCGGACCAGTTCCGGCTGTCACGTCCCAGGCTGCTCGCCCTCTGGGGGGCGTCGGTCGCCGCGCCGGTCACGCTGCTGCTCAGGTCGGGGTTCTCGCGCGGCCCCGAACTGCCGGTCGTCGCCCTCGGCTCGGTGGCGTTGTTCACCCTGGTCGTGGCACGCATGTGGGGGCTGCTAGGCAGCCATGCTCGTCTGCTCCGGCAGGAACACGAGAGCCGCTTCCGCGCACTCGTCGAGCACGCCGAGGACGTCATCGCACTGGTCGACGAGAACGACCTGATCACCTACGTGTCGACCTCGGTTCGCACGGCGTTCGGCTACGAGCCCGAGGTCGTCCTCGGCCAGGGTGGCCTACCCCTCGACGCTGCGACCGGCGGACGACTGCGCAGCGCGCTGGACGAGCTGCGCACCGCGGACGGCGTCCGGCCCGTCCGCCTGCACGGTCGGGTCATGCATGCCGATGGTGGCTGGCGCGAGGCCGAGGCGGTGCTCGTCGACCGCCGCCGCGATCCGGCCATCGGCCGCATCGTCGTCACCGTGCGGGACGTGACCGCCCAGCGTGAACTCGAACAGCAACTGACCCACCAGGCCTTCCACGACGCGTTGACCGGTCTGCCGAACCGTGCCCTGTTCGTCGACCGTGCCCGGCAGGCGCTCGACGTCAGGCGCGCCGATGCCTCGATGTGCGCGGTGCTGTTCCTCGACCTCGACGACTTCAAGACGGTCAACGACAGTCTGGGACACGACCAGGGTGACGCGCTGCTGAAGACCGTGGGCGAACGGTTGGCCGCAGTGGTCCGTGGCGAGGACACGGTCGCTCGGCTCGGCGGTGACGAGTTCGCGATCCTGGTGCCCCGGGCACTCGAGCCTCGCATCGTCATCGCACTCGCCGAGCGTGTCCTGGCTGCCGTGTCCGAGCCGCTCGTGCTGGCGGGA
>JAGXST010000175.1 GCA_018335555.1 Actinomycetota bacterium
ATCGGGCTGCCGTCGTTCCAGACCCTGATCCCCGACCTGGTGCCACGTCCGATGATGGCGCAGGCGATCACGCTCAACAGCGGCGCCTTCAACGTGGCCCGCGCGATCGGACCGGCGATCGGCGGTGTGCTGGTCGGGGCCGGGATGGCCAGCACCGCCTTCGGCGCGAACGCGGCGTCGTACCTCGCGATCGTCGGCGTGCTGCTCACCTTCCCGCGGGCGACCGTGCAGGACAACTCGCGGCTGCCGCTGTGGCGCTCGACCGCCATGGGCATGCGCTACGCCCGCTTCACCCGCCCCATCCGCGTGCTGCTGGCCGTCAGCGCGGCCTTCGCGTTCACGACGGCGAGCATCCAGTCGCTGCTGCCGGTCAAGGCGACCGAACTCGGCCTGGGCGGCAGCGGGTACGGCACGCTGTACGGCATCTTCGGCGCCGGTGCGCTGGTCGGCGTGCTGACGCGTGAGCGGGCCCGTGTTCGCTTCCGTGGCCGCATGCTGCCCGGCGCGGTCCTGGCCTTTGGCGTGTCCGGCGTCGTGCTCGGCCTCGCCGGTCACCCGGTCCTCGCCGGAGCGGCCCTGGCCGTCAACGGCCTGTGCTGGGTCTACACGCTGGTAACGATGAACGCGACGGTGCAGTTGCTGGCCCCGAGGTGGGTGCGCAGCCGGGTCGTGTCGCTCTACATCCTCGCCATCGGCCTGCAGCCGGTTGGTGCGTTCGCGGCCGGGGGACTGGCCGAGCTGACGTCCGCCGGGATCTCCGTGGCCGTGCTCAACCTCGGCACGGTCGTCCTGGGGCTGATGGCGTTCCGGCTCGGGCTGCCGGTCCTGGGCGAGTTCGACGAGCCGGCGGCGCCCGACGACTGGCACGTACCCCGCCACGCCCAGCACGTGGCCGGCTCGCCGGTGCTGATCGCCAACACCTGGGAGGTCGACCGCGACGACGTCGAGCCGTTCCTCGCGCTCATGCGGGAATTGCGCCGTCAGCGGTTCCGCACCGGGGCCCACCGCTGGTCGCTGTACCGCGACGCCGACCGCCCGACCCGCATCACCGAGTTCTTCATGGTGCACGACTGGGAGGAACACCTCGCCCAGCACGCGCGCATGGACCAGGAGGTCGCCGAGGTGCTGGCGCGGGCCCGGGAGTACGCCCACGACGAGTTCCCGGTGACCCGCCACATGGCCGGCCTCGACATCCTCGATCCCTCGGCGCCGACGATCGACGAGCAACTGCTGACCATCCATGCCGAGGCCCACAAGACCGACGGCAGCCTCCCGCTGCAGCCGGAGCCCGACGGGCCCGAGGAGGCGGTCGGGTGACGGACGAGACGGTGCGAGGCGGGAAGCGGATCGCGCCGGACCGTGCGCATGTCCGCTCCGACGGCGAGGTCGACGCCGACCGTCTCCTGTACGCCGACGCATTCCGGCGGCTCTCGGGTGTCACACAGGTGGTGACCCCGCGCGACGAGTTCGTGCAGCACGACCGGCTCACCCACTCGCTCAAGGTCGCCCAGGTCGCGCGCCGGATGGCCGTCCACCTCAGGCGCGAGGCCGGTGCCCCCGTCGACCCCGACACCGTCTACGCCGCCTCGCTCGCCCACGACCTCGGGCACCCGCCCTTTGGCCACGCCGCCGAACGGGAACTCCAGGGCATCCTCGAGGGACGCCGCAACCGGGGCGGGCCCGTGTCGCCGCTCGCCAGCGGGGACGTCCCGACGCTGCCCGACTCGTTCGAGGGCAACGCGCAGACCTTCCGCGTGCTCACCCGCATCACCTTCCGCAAGGAGGACGAGCGCGCCGGGCTCAACTGGTCGCTGCGTTCGCTGGGGGCGGTCGCGAAGTACCCGTGGGAGCGTGGCGGACACACCCGTCCGAGCCTCGCGGACAAGTGGGGCGCCTATGGGTCGGAGGTCGACCTGCTCGACCGGGTCATCGAGGAGGTCCGGGCGCTCGGCCTGTGGACGGGGGAGCGGTCGCTCGAAGCCGACGTCATGGACTGGTCCGACGACATCGCCTACGCCGTCCACGACATCGAGGACTTCTACCGCTCGGAGTCGATCCCCCTCGGACGTTTGCAGCAGGACGACGAGGAATGGGACGACTACCTCGCCTTCGTGGCCGCCCAGGTCGCCTACAAGGGGTGGGAGGCGTCCGACCTCGAGCGGGTCGCCACCGAGGTCCGTCGGCACCTGCCGACGCAGCCCTACCGCGGGTCGGCGCGCAACCGTTTCGAGATCCGTGCCTTCGCCATCGCCATGACACGGCTACTCACGGGCGGGCTGGCGTGCGCCGACCGTGGTCTCGTCGTGCCGCAGCGCAACCGGATGGCCGCGGAGATTCTGAAGAACCTGACGTGGCGCTACGTCATCAACCGCCCCGATGTCGTGATGATGCAGCGCGGTCAGCAGCGCGTCGTCCGCGAGCTGTTGTGGGACCTTCGTGAGCTGTTGCTCGAGCACCTCGACACGCTCGGGCGCTCGTGGAGTCCGCTCCCGCCACGTCTGGTTTCCTACGGGCAACTCGCGCTTCGCGACGACGCTGCGGCCGGCTACGACACCGTCGAGCAGCGCGCGACACGCGCGGTGGTCGACTTCATCTGCTCGCTCACCGACCGGCAGGCCGGGATGCTCCACCTCCGGCTCACGGGCGACGGATCGGGCGGCATCGGGCACGACTGGCTGACGATCTGAGGAGGGCACTGGCAGCCCTGCGCGAGGCCCGCCTGGTAACGAACGCGCGGTGTAACTTCTTGGGTTCCCTGGATCTGCGCGGGGGTATCGATCGACGTAGGAATCGGGGTGGGTGTCGTATCGAGGCGCGCTCGTTCGTGGAGTGGGTAGCGGCGGCCAGCCGGGCCGCCGGACACGACGAGGTGGCGACGCCTCGAGCAGGCCGAGAGGAGCGACCATGACCGAGTACCTGATCGCGTTCAACGACGAATGGGTGCCCACCCATACGTTGGAGGAGTTGCGCGCGAAGAGCAAAGCCGGCATGGCGGTGGTCGGGGAGATGCAGGACGCCGGTGTCTTCGTCTTCGCCAACGGCGGCATCGACGCATCCACCACCGTGTGCAGCGTCGAGGCCAGGGACGGGAAGCCGGTCTTCACCGATGGCCCGTACGTCGAGACCAAGGAGCATCTCGGCGGCTTCACCGTCGTGGACGTCCCGGACGACGAAGCGGCGCGGTACTGGGCGGGTCGGCTCGCCGTCGCGCTCGACTGGCCGCAGGAGGTCCACCGCTTCCCACCCGGACCGGTCCACGACGCAGACACCGCTACCGAGGAGTGATCGAGATGCCCACGTACATGCTGTCCGTCTTCTCACCGACCGAGCGCGGCGAGTTCGGCCCTTACCCGTCCAGGGAGGCCATGCTCGAGGCGTTCGCCGACACCGGCGCCTTCAACGACAAGCTGGAGCGGGAGGGGCACCTCGTCTTCGCCGACGGGCTGGAGCCCGCCGCGACCGCCACCACCGTCGACGGGAGCGGCGAGACGCCGATGTTCACCGACGGCCCATACCTGGAGACCAAGGAGTGCCTCGGCGGCTTCTGGGTCATCGAGGCGTCCGACCTCGACGAGGCGCTGGCGCTGGCCGCCGAGGGATCCAGGGCCTGTCGCGGCAAGGTCGAGGTGCGCCCGTTCCAGACCTCGGAGTCCGTTGCGGCGTTGCTGGAGCCGTGACGGGACGGCCCGTGAAGGAGGAGGTCGCCCGCGTCCACCACGAGGAGTGGGCGCGGGTGGTCGCCGGCCTCGCTCGCCGGTTCGGCGATCTCGACGTCGCCGAGGAGGCAGCGGCCGAGGCGTTCGCCGTGGCGGTGGAGCGATGGCCGCGCGACGGTGTGCCGCCCAATCCTGGCGGATGGCTCACCACCACCGCGACCCGCAAGGCGATCGACCGGCTCCGTCGCGAGTCCCAC
Source organism: Actinomycetota bacterium (assembly GCA_018335555.1). GTDB lineage: Bacteria > Actinomycetota > Nitriliruptoria > Nitriliruptorales > Nitriliruptoraceae > Egicoccus. The sequence goes on from JAGXST010000175.1 coordinate 3,914, forward strand.
CGCGACGCCAAACAGCAGGCCGCCCGGATGTTGGACGACGATACCCCTTTCGAGCCGACCGGCCCGGTCGAGGACGACCGGCTGAGACTGGTGTTCACCTGCTGCCACCCCGCGCTCGCGATGGAGGCCCGGGTGGCGCTCACGCTGCGCCTGGTCGGCGGTCTCACGGTCGCCGAGATCGCCCGCGCCTTCCTGGTGCAGGAGACGGCGATGGCCCGGCGGATCACCCGTGCGAAGGCGAAGATCAAGGCGGCCCACATCCCCTACCGGGTGCCCACGGCCGACGACATCCGTGAGCGCCTCGCCGGTGTCCTCGCGGTGGTCTTCCTCGTCTTCAACGAGGGCTACCTCGCCAGCGGAGGAGACGACCCCCTGCGCGTCGACCTCACCGACGAGGCGATCCGCCTGGGGCGGCTGCTCAGGACCCTCCTGCCCGACGACGGCGAGACGGCGGGCCTGCTGGCGCTGATGCTGCTCACGGACGCCCGGCGGCTGGCGCGGGTGTCGCGCATCGGTGAGTTGGTGACCCTCGACGAGCAGGACCGGGGCGCGTGGGACCGAACGCTCATCGCCGAGGGCCATGCTTTGGTGCGCGAGGGGCTCGAAGCGGTTGCGACCGACGACCAGTCGCCCGGGCGCTACCAGGTGTTGGCCGCGATCAGCGCGGTCCACACCGCTGCCCCGTCGGCTCGCGACACCGACTGGTCCCAGATCGTCGCCCTCTACGACCG
>JAGXST010000176.1 GCA_018335555.1 Actinomycetota bacterium
GACTACCTCTACAACTCCAACTCCGAGTTGATCACCTCGGTCGTCGGCGAGGTCGGCATCGAGGTCGTCGACATCAGCGACCTCTCGGCCCCCGAACAGGTCGCATTCGTCGCCCTGCCGATCCGACCGGGGCTCGGCACCGAGTCCCACGACGTCACGTTCTCCGCCGACGGCACCCGCGCCTACTCGGCCGCCCTGTCGCAGACGGTGATCATCGACACCACCGACCCGGCCGACCCCTCGATCATCTCCTCGTTCGTCGACCCGGCCATCAACGTCGAGCACCAGGCCGACCCGGTCACCCTGACCGACCCGCTGCTCGGGACCCGCGAGTTCCTGGTCATCGAGGACGAACTCGCCGGCGCGTCTCCGACGGGTCAATGCCCCAACGGCGGCGTGCACATCTATGACATCACCGGCGACCTCGAGCAGTCCCCGGTCAAGGTCGGCTACTGGAACATCAGCGACGTCGGTCCCACGACGGACGGCCTCGGCACCTGCACCGCCCACGTGTTCGAGATCCACGAGGACGAGGCCCTGATGACCATCGCCTACTACAACGGCGGGGTCCGTGTCGTCGACCTGTCCGGGCTCGTCGGTGTGGCGCTCGGCGACGTCGGCATCGGGATGCGTGAACTCGCCTCGTTCCGCTTCCCGGACAGCGACACCTGGGCCGTCAAGGCACCCCACGTGTCGCGTGACGAACCGTTCCACGTCTACGGCAACGACATCGCCCGTGGCCTCGACGTCTACCGGGTCGACCTCACGCAGCCGGCCACGGTGGCCGGAACCGGCCTGGACGTGTGGCTGTCGGCCGCGGACGCCGCCGTCCGACTCGAGCCGGCCCTGGAGCCCGGTGACGACCGCTACGAACTGGGGCTGCGCTGCAAGCTCCCGCCGGCCGCCTGAGGCGACCGGCGGGGCCGGCGGTCACAGCAGTTCGGGCCGGGCGAACTCGGTGCCGTCGAGGTGCTCTGCGAGGTAGGCCAGCACGGTCTGGTACCACAGCTTGGCGTTCTGCGGCTTGAGCACCCAGTGGTTCTCGTCGGGGAAATAGAGGAACCTGGCGTCGACGCCGTTGCGCGACAGGTCGGTCCACAGCGTCAGCCCCTCACCGATGGGCACGCGGTAGTCCAGTTCACCGTGGATGACCAGCATGGGCGTCTTGATCCGACCGACGTGTCGCTGCGGTGAGTTGTCCCGGTAGCGGGAGCGGTCGCCGTAGGCATCGCCGAACTCGCGCTCCCACAGCAGGCCGAGGTCGGTGGTGCCGTGGAACGCCTCGAGGTTCCACAGCGAGGCGTGGGTGACGATGCAGCGGAAGCGGTCGGTCTGGCCCGCGACCCAGTTGGCCATGTAGCCGCCGAAGGATCCGCCCATGGCCGCCGTGCGGGTCTCGTCGATGGCCTCGTGCGCCTCGGCGGCATCCACGGCCGCCAGCAGGTCGGTGTAGGGCGTCTCGCCCCAGCGGCCCCAGCCGCGGGTGATGAAGTCCTGCCCGTAGCCGGTCGACAGCGCCGGGTCGGGCAGCAGGACCGCATAGCCGTTGGCGGCCAGCACCGGTGGGTTCCAGCGCCACGACCAGTTGTTCCACGACCCGAGCGGGCCGCCGTGGATGAAGACCACCAGCGGCACGGGCCCCTCTGCCTCGGCCGGCAGCACCAGCCAGGAGCCGACCTCGACGCCGTCGTCGGCGGTCGCCGTGACGCGCTCGACGCGCACCGCCGGTTCGTCACCGACGGGGGAGGGGACCACGGTCGGTTCCTGGTCCGCGGCGTCGGTGGCGTAGCGCACCGGACGCGGGGGGCGGCCGACGGTGGCCCGCATGGCATAGACCGCCGATCCGTCGGCGGCCACGGTCGTGTCGGTGTGTGCGCCTTCGGCGGTCAGTCGCGTGACCTCGCCGGTGTCGAGATCGAGCCGGAACAGCGGCCGGTGCCCGTCCTCGTCGGCCTCGAAGACGACGGCGTCACCGCTCGGCAGCCACTGGGCGGCACCGGGCCACAGATCGAGGTCGGGAGCGAGGTCGCGGATGCCGCCGGATCCGAGGTCGATCAGGGCGAGGCTGGTGCGGCTGGCCCGGTCCGGGGCGCCGACGTCCATGACCTGTGCGACGACGCGGCTGCCGTCGGGGGAGACCTTCGGTGAGCCCCAGAAGCGACCGTCGGCGACGAGGGTGCGACGGTCACCGGTGGCGACGTCGACCACGACGAGGTCGGTGGCCAGGTCGTCCGGTGAACGGCGGTTGCGGTGCTCGCCCGAAGCGCGCCACGTGATGACCAGGTGCCGGCCGTCCGGGGTCAGCTCACCCTCGGCGTTCTGCAGCGGGGCGCCGCGCACCAGCAGCCGCGGTTCGTCGACCGCAGGTGCCTCGGCGTCGTCGCCGTCCTCTGCCGCAGGCGTGGGGACCGGCGGTGCGGATGCCGGTGCCAGCCGGTCTGCGGTGATGAACCACCGGCCCGGTTCGCGGGGACCGAGGTAGTGGTCCCAGTAGCGGATGGGGTAGTCGTCGAAGAGTTGCGCCGTGACACCGGCGTCGTCGCGGGCCTTGGCCCGGTCGCGGTCCTCGGCGAACGTCTCGGCGCCGGGATGGATGCTCGAGGTGACCAGCACGTCCCCGCTGTCGCGTGCGACGGACACGCCGGCGACGCCACCGGGTGGTGCCGCCACGAGGCGCGCCTCACCACCGTCGGGTGGCAGTGCCCACAGCACCGGAACGGGGTCACCGTCGGGCTTGGCGTCCGGGTCGGGGCGCGCCGAGACGAACAGCAGGGTGCCGTCGGGGGCGAACGCCGCACCCGACTCGCCGGGCGCCGACCGGGTGAGCTGCCGCGGCGGCACCGCGCCCTCGGGGTCGAGCAGCCACAGGGCCGTCCGGTAGCGCTTGCCGTCGGGGGCCTCGGTCGCCACCCCGACCACCAGGCGGCCGCCATCGGGGGAGAGGGCCAGGCCGGACAGGCGGGGCTGGCGCAGGAACGTGTCGAGTTCGAATGGAGTCGTCATGCGTCCGAGGATAATCGAACACGAGGGACGGCCGAAGGGGGCAGGCATCGCGGAGCACGCACCCGTGGCACCTACGCTTACGCCATGACCGCGATCAGACTCCGCCGGGGCGTCTCCGTCCCGGAGACCGAACTCGAATTCAGCGCCGCTCGCTCGAGCGGTCCTGGAGGGCAGAGCGTGAACACGACCTCCTCGAAGGTCGAGTTGCGTTGGAACGTCCGCGAGTCCTCTGCGCTGACCGAGACCCAACGCAGCCGTGCCCTCGAACGGTTGGCGTCGCGACTGACCACCGACGGGGTCCTGATCCTGCAAGGATCCGAGCACAAGTCGCAGCTCCGCAACCGCGAGGCCGTCGTGGCGAGGTTCCAGGCGGTCGTGGGTGAAGCGCTCGAGCCGCCAAAGGTGCGTCGCCCCACCCGCCGGACGCGCGCCTCGAAGGAGCGACGGCTGCAGGCGAAGAAGCAGCGCAGCGAGACCAAGCGCCTGCGCAAGCCCCCCCAGGACTGACCGCGCGGTTTGCATATAGATGCATAATCGTGCAGACTCCTGCTTCGTCGTCGGACAGGATCCACGCGTGGTCGCATCGGTCGGGATCGTCGGCGCCTCCGGGTACGGGGGTGCCGAACTGCTGCGCCTGCTCCTCGGCCACCCCGGTCTCGAGGTCGAGGTCGTGGCCGCGCACTCGCAGGCGGGTGAGCCGATCACCGGGCTGTTCCCGAACCTGCCGGGGAACCGGGTCTTCGACGCCGTCGACCTCGGTCGGCTCGCCGAACTCGACCTGGTGTTCCTGTCGACGCCGCACGGCCCGTCCCTCGACCTCGGCGCGGCGCTCCACGACGCCGGGGTGCGCACCGTCGACCTGTCCGGAGCCTTCCGCCTGTCGCCCGCCGACTTCGCCACCTGGTACGGCGAGGCCCACCCGCGCCCCGACCTCGTGCCTGCGGTCTACGGCCTGCCCGAGTTCAATCGCAAGCAGGTCGCCGATGCGACCCTGGTCGCCAATCCCGGCTGCTACGTCACGACTGCGCTGCTCGGCCTGATCCCGCTGGCCGGCCTGCTCGAGCCGGGCAGCGTGGTCGTCGACGGCAAGTCCGGTACGTCGGGCGCCGGACGCGCGGCCAAGGACAGCCTGCACAGCACGCACGTGTTCGGCAGCGTCACGGCCTACGGCGCGCCGGGTCACCGGCACACGGGCGAGATCGAGGCCCACCTCGCCGGGTTCGGTGAGGACCTCGGCCCGATCAGCTTCACACCACACCTGATGCCGATCGCGCGTGGCCTGCTGACCACCAGCTACGCCGGCCTGCGGCCAGGCGTGACCGCCGACCAGGTCCAGTCCGCCCTGGCCGACACCTTCGCGGACGAACCGTTCGTCCACGTCCTGGCACCAGGCACGTTCCCGGTCGTCAAGTCCGTGGTCGGCTCGAACGGCTGCCGGCTCTCGGCGTTCGTCGACGAGCGGACCAACCGCGTCACCGTCGTCAGCGTCACCGACAACCTCGGCAAGGGCGCGGCCGGGCAGGCGCTGCAGAACGCCAACCTGATGCTCGGACTCGACGAGACGACCGCGTTGACCGCCATCGGGATGTACCCGTGATCGCCGCGTGGGGCCCCGCCGACCGCAGCGGTCTGGAACCGATCGTCGGCGGCGCGACCGCCGCCGACGGGTTCCGTGCCGCCGGTGTGATCAGCGGCGTCAAGCCCTCGGGCAGGCCCGACCTCGCCCTGCTCGTCGCCGACGCCCCCGCCGGTGCGGCCGCGGTCACGACCACCAGTCTGGTCAAGGCGCCGGCGTGTCACCTCACCGACCGCAACGTGGCCGACGGCCGGGCACAGGCGATCGTGATCAACGCCGGCAACGCCAACGTCTGTACCCCACACGGGGAGGAACACACGCAGCGGCTGGCCGATGCAACGGCCGGTCACCTCGGTCTCGACCCGGCCGACGTGCTGGTCATGTCGACCGGTGTGATCGGTGTGCCGCTGCCGGTCGAGCGCATCGAGGCCGCCCTGCCCGAGGCCGTCGCCGCCCTCTCATCCGACGGTGGTGACGCCGCGGCCACCGCGATGCTGACCACCGACACGCGCACCAAGCAGGTCGCGTTCCGGGTCAGCGACGACCAGGGCTCCTGCGTGGTCGGCGGCATGGCCAAGGGCGTCGGCATGATCGAGCCGAACATGGCCACCCTGCTGGTGATCATCACCACCGACGCGCCCCTGGGCGGCGCGGTCGCCAAGAAGGTGCTGCGCAGCGCGGTCGCGACCACCTTCAACCGCATCAGCGTCGACGGTGACGGCTCGACCAGCGACACCGTCGCGCTGCTCGCCAGCGGCACGGCCGCCACCCCACCGGGCCTCGACACGCTTGCGCGGGCCGTGCAGGCCGTGTGCGCCGACCTCGCCCACGCGGTCGTCAGCGACGGCGAGGGCGCCACCCGCGTCGCCGCCATCACCGTCCGGCAGGCCGCCACCGAGTCCGACGCCGAACGCCTCGCGCGCTCGGTCGCCACCTCGCTGCTCGTCCGCGCCGCCATCCACGGCGGCGACCCGAACTGGGGTCGCATCATGATGGCGCTCGGCAACGCCGGGGTCGACGTCGACCCGCGGCGGGTCAGTGTGCGCTGCGCCGGCGTCACGGTGTGCCGGTTCGGCGTGGCCGCCAGCTTCGACCGTGGACAGGCGGCCATCGCGATGGACCGTCCCGAGATCACCATCGAGGTCGACGTCGGCACCGGCGACGCCGAGGCGACCGTGCTGACCTGCGACCTCACGCCCGAGTACGTCCGCTTCAACGCCGAGTACACGACGTGAGCGGCGGCGGCCGAGTGAACCGAAGGGCGAGGCCGGCGGTCTCGGAGGATCGAACATGACCGATTCCAACGCGGACAAGAGCCAGCAGCGCGTCATCGCCGCGCAGGGCAAGGCAGCCGTGCTGCGCGAGGCACTGCCGTGGATCACCCGCTTCCACGGCCAGACCGTCGTGATCAAGTACGGCGGCAACGCCATGATCGACGAGGACCTCAAGCGTTCGTTCGCCGCCGACGTGGCACTGCTGCACTTCGTCGGCCTGCGGCCCGTCATCGTCCACGGCGGTGGCCCGCAGATCAGCGCCCTCGCCGGACAACTCGGTGTCGAGTCGAGCTTCGTCGGTGGGCTCCGTGTGACCGACGCCGCGATGATGGACGTCGTGCGCATGTCGCTGCTCGGGCAGGTCAACCCCGAACTGGTCGGCCTGGTGCAGGCTGCAGGCGCACCGGCCGTCGGGGTCGCGGGCACCGACGCCGGACTGCTGCAGGTGCGGCCAGCCGTCGGGCCCGACGGTGAGGACCTCGGGCTGGTCGGCGAGGTCGAACACGTCGACACCAGCTACATCAACGAACTGCTCGACGACCACTTCCTGCCCGTGGTCGCAACCGTCGGCCGCGATGCCGACGGCAACGAGCGCAACGTCAACGCCGACCTCGCTGCCGGCGCGATCGCCGCCGCCCTGGCCGCCTCGAAGCTGGTTTACCTCACCGACGTCGAGGGCCTGTACCAGGACTTCGGCGACCCGCAACGCCAGAGCCTGATGAGCGAGGTGTCGGCCGACGCGCTGCAGGCGATGCTCGACGCGGGGGAGTTGCACGAGGGCATGCGGCCGAAGGTGCGCTCGATCGTGCAGGCGATCAAGGACGGGGTCCCACAGGCCCACATCCTCGACGGCCGCGTCCTGCACGCCGTCCTGATCGAGATCTTCACCGACGAGGGCGTCGGCACCATGATCACCAACAGCGGACGCGAGGGAACGGCATGAGGAGCGGCGGCGGAGGTGCTGTTTCGGGGTCCTCAGGCACCGTTGCCCCGGGCGCGGGGCACGATCGACCAGCCGGTCTCGGAAGTCGAAACGAGAACCTCACCGGGCGCGCGGCCGAACGGCTGATGTCGACCTACCCGGTCCCGAAGGCCGAGTTCGTCCGCGGCAAGGGGACCGCGCTGTTCGACGTGGACGGCAACCCCCACCTCGACTTCCTGTGCGGTCTCGGCGTCACCAACCTCGGGCACGGCCACGCGGCCGTCACCGCGGCGGTCGCCGAGCAGGCCGCCACGCTGGTGCACACCTCGAACCTGTTCGTCACCGAGCCGGCAGTGGCCCTGGCCGAGCGGCTGGCGCGGATCCTGGGGTGGGACGACGCCCGGGTCTTCTTCGCCCAGGACGGTGCCACGGCCAACGAGGCCGCGATCAAGGTGGCACGCCGACACGGCAAGGCCCAGCATCCCGACAAGGTGCGCATGGTCGCCCTGGAGGGGTCGTTCCACGGCCGCACGCTGGCCACACTCGAGGCCACCGGCCAGCCCGCCAAGCACGAACCGTTCGCGCCCCTGGCCGGCTACGTCGACCACGTCCCCTACGACGACCCTGACGCGCTGCGTGCCGCCGTCACCGACCAGACGTGCGCGGTGCTCCTCGAGGTCGTCCAGGGCGAGGGCGGGGTCCGTCCCGTCAGCGACGAGGTCCTGGTCGCGGCCCGCGAGGCCTGTGACGCTCACCGCGCGCTGCTGATCGTGGACGAGGTCCAGACCGGAATCGGCCGGACGGGCCCGTGGTTCGCCTTCCAGGACACGCCGGTCGTCCCCGACGTGATCACCGTGGCGAAGGCGCTCGCGAACGGGCTGCCGATCGGGGCGTGCATCGCCCACGGCCCGGCCGCGACGGCGTTCCAGCCGGGTGACCACGGCACCACGTTCGGGGGCAACCCGGTCACGTGCGCGGCGGCGAACGCCGTCATCGACGCCATCGAGTCCGATGGGATCCTGGCGGCGGCACGGACGCGCTCCAGGCGCCTCGTCGAGGGACTGGAGGCGCTCGTCGACGACGCTCCCTTCGCCCGTGGGGTGCGCGGTCGCGGGCTCCTGCTCGGACTCGAACTCGACGCGCCGGTCGCCGCCGAGGTCGAGTCGGCCTGCCGCGAGCGCTTCCTGATCGTCAATGCCGTGGCGCCCGACGTGGTACGCCTCGCGCCGCCGTTGACCGTGACCCGCCAGGAGATCGACCTGGCCCTCGCGGCGCTCGCCGAGTCGCTGAGCGCCGTCGCCGAAGCCCACTGAGAGGCCCGACATGCCCTTCCCGGACGACTTCCTCGGCGTCGACGACGTCACGACGCCGCAGTTGCTCGAACTGCTCGACGCGGCCGACCGTCTCAAGGCCGGGCGCAGCTCACGGCCCGCCGACGGTTCCGGCGGGTTACGGGGCCGCACCATCGCGCTGGTGTTCGAGAAGCCGTCGACCCGCACACGTGTGTCGTTCCAGGTCGCGGTAACCGAACTGGGCGGCGAGCCGCTGCCGCTGTCGTCGGCCGAACTGCAGCTCGGCCGTGGTGAGACGATCGCCGACACCGGAGCGGTGTTGTCGCGCTACGTGCATGCCGTCGTCGTGCGCACCTTCGGGCAGGACCGGTTGCAGGAACTCGCCGACGGGGCAACGGTGCCGGTCGTCAACGCGCTCACCGACCTCGAGCACCCGTGCCAGGCGCTGGCCGACCTGCAGACCTTCCGCGAGGTCCATGGCAGCTTCGAGGGACGCTCGCTCGCCTACGTCGGCGACGGCAACAACGTGGCCAACTCGCTGCTGTTGGCCGGCGCCAAGGTCGGGCTGTCGGTACGCATCGGCCACCCCGAGGGCTACGCCCCCGACGCGGCCATCACGGCCCGTGCCCGCGACCTCGCGGCCGCCAGCGGCGCACGGATCCTGCTCACGACCGACCCGGTCGAGGCGGTCGTCGGCGCCGATGCGGTCTATGCCGACGTGTGGGCCTCGATGGGCCAGGAAGCCGAAGCGAGCCAGCGCGCCGAACAGTTCGTGCCCTACCGGGTCACCTCCGAGCTGATGGGCCACGCCGCCGACGGGGCCGTGTTCCTGCACTGCCTGCCCGCCCACCGCGGTGAGGAGGTCACCGCCGAGGTCATCGACGGTCCCGCCTCCCGCGTGTTCGACCAGGCCGAGAATCGCCTGCACGCCCAGAAGGCGCTGCTCGCAGCGCTACTGAGCTGAAACGGACCCGATGATGGCCGACAAGCGCCGCCGCCAGCAACTGATCAGGGAACTGATCAGCGCCACCGACCTCGGCTCACAGGCCGAGGTCCGCGCCGCCCTGGCCGAGCGCGGGCTCGACGCCCACCAGGCCACCGTCAGTCGCGACCTCGACGAACTCGGAGCCGTGAAGGTGCGCGGTGCCGCCGGCGCGCTGGTCTACCGCCTGGCGGTCGACCCCGGTCCGGGCTCGGCCCGCCAGCGCCTCGATGAGACGCTGCAGCAGTTCGTGGTCTCGGTCACCCACAGCGGCAACCTCACCATCCTGCGCACTCCACCCGCGTGTGCCCACCCGGTCGCCTCGGCGATCGATCTCGCCGAACTCGACGGCGTGCTCGCGACCGTGTCCGGCGACGACACCGTGCTGGTGGTGGCAGCCGAGACCCTCCCGGGCGCCGACCTCGCTGCCGACCTGCGCAACCGCGCCGGCCTGTCGGCCGACGCCACCTCGACCTCTCCCGCCTAAGCACATCCCAGGAGCTTCCCATGTCCAAGCCACGCATCGTGCTCGCCTACTCCGGCGGTCTCGACACCTCCGTCGCCATCCAGTGGATGAAGGAACACAAGGACGTCGACGTGGTCGCCTGCGCCATCGACGTCGGCCAGGGGGTGGACGACCTCGAGGAGATCCGCCAGCGTGGGCTCGACTGCGGCGCGGTGGAGTCGGTCGTCGTCGACGCCAAGGACGAGTACGCCACCGACTTCATCCAGCCGGCCCTCAAGGCCAATGCGATGTACATGGGCAAGTACCCGCTCGTGTCCGCGCTGTCGCGCCCGCTGATCGTCAAACACCTCGTGCAGGTCGCCCGCGAGACGGGCGCCGCCGGCGTCGCCCACGGCTGCACCGGCAAGGGCAACGACCAGGTCCGCTTCGAGGTCGGCACCATGTGTCTCGCGCCCGACCTCGACACCATCGCCCCGATCCGCGAGTGGGGCCTGTCACGTGACGCCGCCATCGACTACGCCAACGAGCGCGGCATCCCGATCCCGGTCAAGTCCAAGGCCTCGCCCTACTCGATCGACGAGAACGCCTGGGGCCGCACCGCCGAGTGCGGGATCCTCGAGGACCCGTGGGAGAAGCCGCCCGAGGACGTCTTCGAGCGCACCGTCAGCGTCAAGGACGCCCCCGACGAACCCGAGGAGGTCATCATCGCCTTCGAGGCCGGGGTCCCGGTCAGCCTCGACGGCAAGCCGTTGCCGCTCGCCCGACTGGTCGCCGAGATCGACCGCCGCGCAGGCGCCCACGGGATCGGCCGCATCGACATGATCGAGGACCGCCTCGTCGGCATCAAGAGCCGCGAGATCTACGAGTGCCCCGGCGCGATCACCCTGCTGACCGCGCACCGCGACCTCGAGGACCTGTGCCTCGAGCAGGAACTCGCCGAGCACAAGCGCGCCGAGGAGGGCCGCTACGCCCAACTGATCTACAACGGGCTGTGGTGGGGGCCGCTCAAGAAGGCGCTCGACGCGTTCATGGACGAGGCCAACCGCTACGTCAACGGCGAGGTCCGCGTCGAGCTGTTCAAGGGCAGCGCCACCGTGGTCGGCCGGCGCAGCGAGGAGTCGGGCCTGTACAACTACGAGATGGCGACCTACGACACCGGCGACCAGTTCGACCAGACGTTGGCCGAGGGCTTCGTGAAGCTGTGGGGCCTGCCGCTCAAGACGTGGGCGGCCCGCGCAAAGCAGCACGGCGACCAGGTCTGAGGCGACCGCCATGGGCCTGACGATCCGCAACGTGCAGGTCGACGTACCCGCCGACCGGCACGACGCCGCCGTGGCGTTCTGGGCGGGCGCCCTCGGGGCCGTGCCACGGCCGGCGGGCGGCCCCTTCACGCACCTGCTCGGCGTGGCCGGCACCGTCGGTCTGCATCTGCAGCGGCTCGGGGATGGTCCGGCTGGCCACCACCTCGACCTCGAGGCCGACGACCCCGACGCCGAGGTCTCGAGGCTGCTCGACCTCGGCGCAACAGAGGGTGTCCGGTCATCGGAGGGTCCACCGGTCCTGCACGATCCGGCCGGCCTGGCGTTCTGCGTGTGTCGACGCGGGGCCGGAGAACCCGAACGGTTGCGCGAAGCGCGCGCGGACCGCGGCTTCCTCGAGATGGCCGTGGTCGACCTGCCGCACGCCGAGGTGGCGGCCGGGGCCGCCTTCTGGGCGGCTGCGCTCGAGGTCGAGGCACGCCCCCTGCCGCCACCGGTCGACGCCTTCACACACCTGCACGGCAGCCACGGCCCCGACGGCCGGCCGGTCGACCTGCTCGTACAGGACCTCGGCGATGCCACCACGGCACGCCTCCACGTCGACCTCCACCTGGCCGAGCGTGACGCCCGGGGCGCCGAGGTGGCCCGACTCGTGGCGCTCGGCGCCTCCGTCGAGGCGGTGCGCGACCGCTGGCACGTCCTGACCGATCCGGCCGGCAACCCGTTGTGTGTCGTGCCGCAATGAGCCACCCGGCCTGACATCGGCAGTTGACAGTCCGATGGGCTGACAGCAGACTGAAACAGTCCATGTAGCTGTCAGGAGGCCGATGTGCTGTACGTGATCGGGGACGTCGTCGACAGCCGCGGCCACGACGACCCGGCCGGCGTGCTCGCCGGCGTCGGCGTCGCCGTCCGCGACCTGCGGCGCGCACGCTCGGCGGCGGCGACCGTCGGTGACGAGTTCCAGGCCGTCTACGACGACTTCCCCGGCGCCGTCCGCGACCTCGCCGAACTGCGCCTGCGACTGGCCGTCGCGCCGCCATCCGACCGGCCGGTGCACCTGCGCCTCGGGCTCGGACTGGTCCGGGGAGCCGCGGCGCCCGGCGACGCGGGCGCCCCCGGTCAGTCCGATCCCGGCTGGTGGCACGCACGCAGCGCCCTGGAGGTGGTGGCCACGCCCCGGCGGGCGTGGCCGCCGCTGGCATGGTGGCTCGACGGCGAAGGCGATGTCGCGTCCGACCGCGCCGTCCTCGTGGCGCTCGACAGCCTGGCCCAGCGCTTCGACCGCCTGGACATGTCACTGGCGCGTGGTCTGCTCGACGGGGCGACGGCGAGGCAACTCGCCTCCGACCACGGCATCACCCCCCAGTCGGTGGCTCAGCGGCTGCACGACCACGGGATCTACGGCTGGGTCCGCGCCATCGAGACCCTCGGACAGGAGCCGGTATGAGCCTCGCGCTCGCGCTGCTGGTGGCGGCGGTCGCCGTCCCGCTCCTGGCGCGCCGGTCCGGCACCGTCGTCGCCGTGTGGGTCGCGGTCGTTCTCCTGGCGGTCGGCGCCGGCCTCGACGCTGCCGGCGTCGCCGTGCCGGCGGGGCTCGCGGGTCCCCTCCAGCGCACGCCCGTCCTGGCGGTGGCCGGAGCCGAC
>JAGXST010000177.1 GCA_018335555.1 Actinomycetota bacterium
CCTCGACGTCGGTGTTGTTGGACGCGGCGAGGTCGGCAGAGCCGCCGAACAGCTCGGGCACCGTGCCGGCGATCGCGTTGATGACGGCGCCGGAGTGCACCCGCGTCGCGGCCTTGTCATCGAGGGTCGGCAGCGCGTCGGCCCAGTTCGCGGGCAGTTCGCCCCGCACGACGCGGCGCTCGAACTCCGCCGCGAGATCGGGGTGCGCCTCGCGGTAGGCCGCGAAGCGGGCTTCCCAGTCCTCGCGGACCTTGCGCCCGCGCTCGGACAGGTCGAGGTGGGCGCGCACGTCGTCGGGGACGTGGAAGGCCTCGTGCGGCCAGCCCATCGCCTCCTTGGTGGCGGCGATCTCGTCGGGGCCGAGCGGTGAGCCGTGCGCCTTGGAGGTGCCGGCCTTGTTCGGCGAGCCGTGGCCGATGACGGTGCGGACCGCGATCAGGCTCGGGCGGTCGTCGGCGTCCGCCGCGGCGATGGCGGCCCGGATCGCGTCGAGGTCGGTGCCGTCGTCGACCTGCTGGGTGTGCCAGCCGTAGGCGTCGAAGCGGGCGAGCACGTCCTCGCTGAACGCGAGGTCGGTCTTGCCGTCGATCGTGATCGAGTTGTCGTCGTAGAGGTAGGTGAGCCGGCCGAGCTTCAGGTGGCCGGCGAGCGAGGCTGCCTCGGCGGCGACGCCCTCCATCAGGTCGCCGTCGGAGACGATGCCGTAGACGCGGTGGTCGACGACGTCGTGGCCGGGCCGGTTGAACTCGGCCGCGAGCCGCTCGACGGCCAGCGCCATCCCGACCCCGTTGGCCACGCCCTGGCCCAGCGGGCCGGTGGTGGTCTCGACCGCGTCGAGCAGGAAGTTCTCCGGGTGGCCCGCGGTCGGGTAGCCCCACTGGCGGAAGTTCTGGATGTCCTCGAGGTTCGGCCGTTCGAAGCCCGCGAGGTGCAACGAGGCGTACAGCAGCATCGAGCCGTGCCCGGCCGAGAGCACGAACCGGTCGCGGTCGGGCCAGTCGACGTCGGTGGGGTCGAGCTTCATCACCTCGTTGAACAGCACGTACGCCATCGGCGCGCACCCCATCGGCATTCCGGGGTGGCCGGAGTTGGCCGCCTGGACCGCGTCCATGGCGAGCGTGCGGACGGTGTCGATGGACCGCTGGGCGAGGTCGGACATGAGAACTCCGGGCGGAGGGTGGATGACGGGGGCGACGAGCCCGCAGCCTATCCTCGCGCCGTCGACCGCCCGGGAGCGCAGGAGCACGCGTGCCACCCCTGTCACAACGTCTGACCCTGCGTCTCGCACTCGAGAACGCGCCCGGCATGCTGGCCCGCGTCACCGGGGTGCTCGAGACCACCGGCGCCGAACTGGTGGCCACCGAACGCACCGACGAGCAGCGCCACGTCGTGTTCCGCGACCTGACCGTCGAGGTGTCCGACGACGGCCACGCCGACCTCGTGGCCGCAGCCCTCAACGACCTCGACGGCGTCGAGGTGCTGTCGATCCTCGACGACGTCCTGGCCGCCCACGAGGGCGGCAAGATCCGCATCGAGTTGACCCGTGAGGTCAACGGCCCCGAGGACCTCTCGCTGGTCTACACCCCTGGCGTCGCCAAGGTGTGCCAGATGATCGCCGAGGACCCCGTCGCGGCCTACCGGTTCACGATCCGGTCCAACTCGGTCGCGATCGTCACCGACGGTTCCGCGGTGCTCGGCCTGGGCGACATCGGCCCGCTCGCCTCCCTGCCGGTCATGGAGGGCAAGGCGATGCTGTTCAAGTCCTTCGGCGGCGTCGACGCCTACCCGATCCTGGTCGACGAGCAGGACCCGGACACGTTCGTGGACACCGTGGCGCGCATCGCCAGCGGTTTCTCGGGCATCAACCTCGAGGACATCGCCGCACCGCGCTGCTTCGAGATCGAGGGCAAGCTGCGCCAACGGCTCGACATCCCGGTCTTCCACGACGACCAGCACGGCACCGCCGTGGTCGTGCTCGCCGCGCTCATCAACGCCGCCGAGGTCGTCGGCCGCGAGCTGTCGTCGCTGCGCGTGGTGGTGCAGGGCATCGGTTCGGCGGGCGTGGCGATCATCAACCTGTTGCGCGCCGCCGGGGTCGAGGACATCGTCCCGGTCGACATCGACGGCATCGTCGAGCCGAGGCGCAAGGGCACCGACCCGATCCGGCGGCGGCTGGCCAGGCAGGTCAACCCGCGCGAACTCACCGGCGGGAAGGAGGTGGCACTGCTCGGTGCCGACGTGTTCATCGGCGTGTCGGGCCCGAACTCGCTGCCGCTGGAGTTGGTGCAGACGATGTCGGAGGACCGCATCGTGTTCGCCCTGGCCAACCCCGCACCCGAGATCCACCCCGACGTGGCGCGCGGCCACGTCCGCGTGATGGCGACCGGCCGGTCCGATTTCCCCAACCAGATCAACAACGTGCTGTGCTTCCCCGGGCTGTTCCGCGGGCTGCTCGACGCGGCGGCGACCGCGGTCACCGACGAGATGAAGGTCGCTGCCGCGCACGGCATCGCCTCGATCGTCGGCGACGACCTGTCGGCCGACTACGTGGTCCCCTCACCGTTCGACCGTTCCGTCGTGCCGGTCGTCGCCGAGGCGGTGGCTTCGACCGCCCGCGCCCAGGGGCACGTGCGTCCCGGCTCGTTCGGGTCACGCGACTCCGAGTCGGAGGCCGCCCTGCACGAGGCCGCCCGCCGGGCCGTGCGCCGCGCCGTCGCCGCGAGGTTCTCCGACAACGAGGGCTAGAGGGTGTCGCGGCGGACCATGGCGTCGCGGATCTCGCGCAGCAGCACGACCTCGTCGGAGTCGGCCTCGGGTTCGGGCTCGGCCGGGTCGTCGCGCTGCAGTCGGTTGTAGGCGCGCACGATCAGGAACAGCACGAACGCGATGACCAGGAAGTTGACCAGGGCGGTCAGTACGGCCCCGACCGAGCCGGCGCAGCCCTCGGCGGTGCAGGCG
Source organism: Actinomycetota bacterium (assembly GCA_018335555.1). Classification (GTDB taxonomy): domain Bacteria; phylum Actinomycetota; class Nitriliruptoria; order Nitriliruptorales; family Nitriliruptoraceae; genus Egicoccus. Next base: position 2,959 of record JAGXST010000177.1, read on the forward strand.
AACACGCCGATCGAGTCGAAGTCGGGCTGCCCGAACACCACCGCGACCAGTGGCATGATCAGGCGTTCGACGATCGTGTTCACCACGCCGGTCACGGCGACACCCATGACGAAGCCGACGGCGAGGTCGACGAAGTTGCCTCGGTTGATGAACTCCCGGAACTCGCTGAGCATGGTGGCCACCGCCGCGTGCGTCGCCGGTGGGCCTGCCCCGCCCGGTCTACAGCGACCGTAGCCATTCGTCGACCGCGCCCGCGCGATCCCGGATCTCCGCGACCGCCGAACGTGGGCGGCCGTCGGGGCTGGCG
>JAGXST010000178.1 GCA_018335555.1 Actinomycetota bacterium
GAACGGGCCCTCCTCGCCGGTCTCGCTGCCGTCCTCGCCGAGGACGCCGAGGCCGACGAGCAGCGAGGTGGCCTGCTGCACACCGACCTGGTAGTTGTCGAAGGTGACGTAGAAGTCGACGTGCTCGCTGTCGCGGATCAGCCGGTCGTAGGAGATGACCGGGATGCCCGCGTCGGCGGCCGTCTGCAGTTGGCCGGCGAGTGCCGTGCCGTCGATCGCCGCGATGATCAGGGCGTCGACGCCCTGGGTGATCATCTGGTCGACCTGCTGCGACTGGGTCGGGATGTCGTCGGCGGCGTACTGCAGCGAGACCTCGTAGCCGGCGGCCTCGAGGCCCTCGCGGACGTTGGCACCGTCGGCGATCCAGCGCTCGGAGGTCTCGGTCGGCATGGAGACACCGATCAGGCCACCTTCGCCCGTGGCTTCGCCTTCGCCTTCTGCATCGGTCTCGGTGGTGGGCTCCTCCTCGGTGTCACCCGCACCTTCGCCGCCACAGGCGGCGAGGCCGAGCGCGAGGGTGAGTCCCACCGCCATCGCACGGAATGTCTTCTTTCGCATCATCGGTTGTTGCTCCTATCGCGTCGTTCTCGGTCGGTGCGGATCGATTTCGGTCGGGGCGGGTGTGGCTCACATGCCCTGGGCGAGCCGGTAGTAGGCCTGGTTCCAGCGCAACTCCCTGGTGAAACTGCGCGTGGTCACGTGGTCGTCGATGACCGCGAGTTCGATGCCCGCGATCTCGGCGAGGTCCTCGAACACCGACACCCCGAGCGCGGTGGACAGCACCGTGTGGTGTGCCGCACCGGCGGTGAGCCAGCACTCGGCCGAGGTCGCGAAGTCGGGGCGGGGCACCCAGACCGCGCGTGCCACGGGCAGGTTGGGCAGGTCGGCGTCGGGTGGGACGATGTCGACGAGGTTGGCGGTCAGGCGGAAACGCTCGCGCAGATCCGACATCGCCACGACCACGCCCTCGCCGGGATCGGTGTCGAACACCAGCCGGACGGGGTCCTCGCGGCCCCCGATGCCCAGCGGGTGGACCTCGAGGCGCGGGGTGGCCGTGGTCAGCGTGGGACAGATCTCGAGCATGTGGGCGCCGAGGATCTTCTCCTTGCCCGGCGTGAGCTCGTAGGTGTAGTCCTCCATCAGCGACGCGCCGCCGGGTAGCCCGTGGCCCATCACCTTCGCGGCGCGCACCAGCAGCGCGGTCTTCCAGTCGCCCTCGGCACCGAAGCCGTAGCCGTCGGCCATCAGGCGCTGGACGGCCAGGCCGGGGAGCTGACGCAGTCCGCCGAGGTCCTCGAAGTTGGTGGTGAAGGCACCGAAGCCGCCGTCCTCGAGGAAGCTGCGCAGACCGGCCTCGATGCGTGCGCCGTAGCGCAACGACTCGTGGCGGTCACCACCGGCTCGCAGTTCGGGGGCGACCTCGTAGCGCTCGCCGTACTCGGCGACGAGCGCGTCGATCTCGGCGTCGCCGGCCGCATCGACGGCGGCGACGAGGTCGTTGACACCCCAGGTGTTCACGGACACGCCGAGACGGATCTCGGCCTCGGTCTTGTCGCCCTCGGTGACCGCGACGTTGCGCATGTTGTCGCCGAAGCGCGCCAGCCGCAGGTCGTGCAGGGCGTCCCACCCGGCGGCCGCGCGGGCCCAGCTGCCGACCTTGGCGCGGACGGCCGCGTGGGTGGCGTGGCCGACCACGGTCTTGCGGGCGGCGGACAGGCGGGTCGCCATGTAGCCGAACTCGCGGTCGCCGTGGGCGGCCTGGTTCAGGTTCATGAAGTCCATGTCGATGTCTGCCCACGGCAGTTCGACGTTGGCCTGGGTGTGCAGGTGCAGCAACGGCTTGCGCAGCGTGTCCAGCCCGAGGATCCACATCTTGGCCGGCGAGAAGGTGTGCATCCACACGATCACGCCGAGGCAGTCGTCGTCGCCGTTGGCGTCGAGCGCCGCGCGACGGATCGCGTCGCGGTCCTTGAGCACCGGCTGCCAGACGATCCGGACCGGAACGTCCGCGGCGTCGTCGAGGGCGGCGGCCACCTGCTGGGACTGCTCGGCGACCTGGCGCAGCGTGTCCTCGCCGTACAGGTCCTGGCTGCCGGTCAGGAACCAGATCGACTTGCCATCGAACGGGTCGTTCATCCCTGTGGCTCCTGGTCGCGCTGGCCGTAGACGTTCTGGTAGCGGTCGTACAGCGCCGCGATGTCGTCGGACGCGATCGGCACCGGGTCACCGAGTTGGCGCGCGAGGTGGACGGTGCGGGCGACGTCCTCGCACATCACGGCGGCCTTGACCGCCGCCTTGGCGTCCTTGCCGATCGTGAAGGGGCCGTGGTTCTGCATGAGCACGGCCGGCGAGTTCGACCCCCGCAGCGTCTCGACGATGCCTCGGCCGATCGAGTCGTCACCGATCAGCGCGAACGGCCCGACCGGGATGTCGCCGCCGAACTCGTCGGCCATCGCGGTCAGCACGCACGGCACCGGCTCTGCGCGGGCGGCCCAGGCGCAGGCGTAGGGCGAGTGGGTGTGCACCACACCGCCGACCTCGGGCATGTGGCGGTAGACGTAGGCGTGAGCGGCCGTGTCGGACGACGGCTGCAGCCGGACCGAGGTGCCGTCGTCGATCTTGGTGCCGTCGAGGTCGCACACCACCATGCTCGCGGCGTCGAGTTCGTCGTAGGACACGCCCGAGGGCTTGATCACGAACAGTTCGGCACCCGCCACGCGTTCGGACACGTTGCCGGCGGTCCAGACCACCAGGCCGTTGCGGGGCAGTTCGGCGTGCAGAGCCGCCACGCGCTCGCGGGCGTCGGCGACCGCGGCTCGGATCTGCGGGGCGAGCTCGGACAGGCGCAACGTCATGCGTCCACCTCCGCGCCGACGCCGACCGACCTGGCCTGGCGGCGGATGGCCTTGAGCCGGCGCATGACGTCGTTCTCGCCACGGCCGAAGTAGTCGTGCAGGGTGCGGTACTCCGCGTAGAGGCCGTCGTAGCGCAGCGCCGCGTCCTCGTCGGGGGTGTAGGCGGCGACGACCCGCCTGCCCATCGCGCGGGCCGCCTCGCGGACGTCCGGGTAGGCGCCGGCGGCGACGGCGGCGTGGATGGCCGACCCGAGCGCCGGACCCTGGTCCGAGGCGATGGTCGACAGCGGCAGGCGGGTGACGTCGGCGTACATCTGCATCAGGAACCGGTTCTTGAGCAGGCCCCCCGCGACGATCAGTTCGTTCACGGGCACGCCCGACTCCGCGAACGCCTCGACGATGGTGCGCGTACCGAAGGCGGTCGATTCGAGCAGGGCCCGGTAGACGTCCTCCGGCTTGGTCGTCAACGTCAATCCGACGACCAGGCCCGACAGCTCGTGGTCGACCAGCACCGAACGGTTGCCCGAGTGCCAGTCGAGGGCGACCAGTCCATGTGCACTCACGGGCTGGTCGGTCGCCAGTTCGGTCAGCAGGTCGTGCAGCGAGATCCCGCGCTCGTCGGCCATCGCGGCGTAGGCGGCGGGGACCTGGTTGTCGACGTACCAGGCGAAGATGTCGCCGACGCCGGACTGCCCTGCCTCGTAGCCCCACAGTCCCTCGACGATGCCGCCGTCGACCACCCCACAGATACCGGGGACCGACGCGAGCGTGTCGCCGTTCATCACGTGGCAGGTCGAGGTGCCCATGATCGCCACCATCTGACCGGGCTCGACCGCATTCGCCGCGGCAGCGGTCACGTGGGCGTCGACGTTGCCGACGGCGACCGCGATGCCCTCGGGCAGGCCGGTCCATGCGGCCGCCTGTGCGCTCAGCCGCCCCGCGGCGTGTCCGAGTTGGCCGATCTCGTTGCTGACCTTCGTGTCGGCGAAGTCGGCGAAGTCGGGGTTGAGCTCGGCGAGGTACTCGCGGGAGGGGTAGGCGCCGTCCTGGTAGATGCCCTTGTAGCCGGCGGTGCAGGCGTTGCGGACGTAGGTGCCGGTGAGCTGCCAGATGATCCAGTCGGCGGCCTCGACCCAGTGCTCGATGGCGCCGTAGACCTCCGGGTCCTCCTCGAGCACCTGCAGGCCCTTGGCGAACTCCCATTCCGACGAGATCGCGCCGCCGTAGCGGTCGATCCACGCCTCGCCGCGCTGGTGCGCGAGTTGGGTGATCCGGTCGGCCTGGCCCTGGGCCGCGTGGTGCTTCCACAG
>JAGXST010000179.1 GCA_018335555.1 Actinomycetota bacterium
CTCAACCTGCAGCGATGGGTGTCGCCCCGGGTGATCAAGGAGACCTGGGCGGCCCCCATCGACCACCGGTATCCGCACCAGGGCTGAGCCCGCCGGTCGCCGTACCGTTCCCCGGGTCCGCACACTACGGAGGTTGGCTCGGTGGCCGAGGTCGTCCGCATCATCCCGGCGCCGCGTGCCGCGGTGTTCGCCGTCCTGGCGGACCCGTACAGCTATCGCGACTGGGTGGTCGGGGCGCAGCGCATCCGGTCGGTCGAAGGCGACTGGCCCGAGCCCGGCGCGACCTTCCACCACGTGGTCGGCGTGTTCCCTCTGCGGCTGCGCGACAGCACGTCGGTGGTCGAGGTCGACGAGGAACGCTGCCTCGTCCTCGAAGCCCGGGCCCGCCCGATGGGGCGTGCGCGGGTGGAGCTCTGTCTCGAGGACACCCCCGGCGGCACCCGCGTCACGATGATCGAGTACCCCGTGTCAGGCCCGGCCACGCTGGCGCCCTCCGTGGTGGTCGAGCCGTCGATCCGCAAGCGCAACCACGTCACGCTCGAGCGGCTCGAGGACGTCGTGAAGCGGCGCGGGTAGGCACCTCAGCGCAGCCACACCGCCACGGCCCACACCGCGATCATGCCCACGCCGGCCACCAGTTCGACCACGACGCCGATCCCGTAGGCCTTCACGACCCCGCCGACCGACCGCAGTGCCGGCTCCCACGCCCCCAGCCGCGACCGTTCGGTGAGCAGCAGGCCCGCCGCACCTCCGACGAGAAACCCGATCACGGGGATCACGAAGAACCCCACGACGGCACCGGCGGCCGCGACGAGCAGCGAGCGCAGGGGCACGCCGCCGCGCCGCCCGTGGCGCGCCGGCAGCCAGATGGTCGCGGCCATGCCGAGTCCGAACAGCGCGGTCAGCACGCCCGCGACCAGCCAGCCGGTCAGGTCACGTGCCACCAGCAGCGTCGTCCCGACGCCGGCCACCCAGATCAGCAGCAGGCCGGGCAGGACCGGCACGACCACGCCGATCAGGCCGACCAGCATGACCGCGACGGCCAGGGCGAGGAGCAGCGGGTCCACCGACGCGGTCCTGACGTCTCGGTGCGGTCACGGACCCCCGGTCTTAGCACGCGCCGCGCTCAGCGTGTCGTGCAGCGCCTCGTACGCCGGCTTGGCGGCGAGGTCGTCCCACAGGATCGTGGCCGCGCCCTCCTCCGGGAAGAAGTGCGGCACCCACGAGTAGCGGTCCGGAAACCCCCACACGGTGAACGAACGGCACCCGTCGACGGCCAGGCAGGCCTCGAGCAGCCGGCGGTGGTCGTCGGCCTGCCGCGCGAGCTGCTCGTCGGTCGGCTCGCCCCCTTCGCCCAGCACCATCCTCACGTCCAGTTCGGTGACGGCGGTGGCGATCCCGAGGCCGTCGAACCGGCGCAGGTTGGCCTCGACGTCGCCGGGGAAGCCCCACTGGATGCCGAGGTGCCCCTGCACGCCGAAGCCGTGGACCGGCACCCCGTCGGCCAGCAGTTCGCGGATCAGATCGAGATACGCGCTCGACTTCACGTTGATGCTCTCGGCGTTGTAGTCGTTGAGGAACAACTCGGCGCCGGGGTCGGCCTCGTGTGCCCACCGGAAGGCGTCGGCGACGACGTCCGGCCCGAGTTCGCGGAGCCAGAGATTGTCCTCGAGGCGCAGTTCGCCGCGGTCGTCGAAGATCTCGTTGGCGACGTCCCACTGGTGGATGCGTCCGGCGTAGCGTCCGACGACGGTGGCGATGTGGTCGCGCAGCAACCCACGTAGTTCGTCGGCGCCGAGGTCGGCCTGCTCGAGCCAGTCGGGGTTCTGGTTGTGCCACAGCAGCGCATGGCCACGGACGGCCTGGCCGTGTTGTTCGGCGAAGTCGACGATCGCGTCCGCCGGACCGAAGACGAACTCGTCCGGTGAGGGCCGCAGGAACTCCCACTTGAGCTGGTTCTCGGGGGTGAGCGACGAGAACTCGGCCGCGAGCCGGTCCCGGTAGGCGTCGTCGGCGGTGAACGGGTCGGGATACGACTGGTCCCGGTGGTGCCCGCCGCCCGCGACCGCCGAACCCACCAGCAGCCCTTCGGGGGCGACGTCGCGGAGCATGGCGACCTCCTCGCCGTCCGTCTCGGGCACGGGGTCGTCGTCAGCGGTGCCGTCGGAGGTGGCCGCCGTACACGCCGCCGCGAGCACGACCAGCAGGAGGGACGCCACCCATCGCCCACCACGCGTGCGACCTGCCGCCATGTCACCCCCGCTCCCGAGCCGAGCCCTCAATTTGTTCACTGACAGAACAAACCGAGGGCAGGCTAGATCAGGGCCAGGACGCAGGCAAGGGCCGCCCCGGTCAGGTGCCGACCGGCGAGTCGCCGGACTCGGCCCGCCAGCCGTCGGGCGGGTCCTCGCCGACCCGGCCGTCCACGGCCTCGCGGAGCAGGTCCGCGTGACCGGTGTGGCGGCCGTACTCCTCGAGCAGGTCGAACAGCAGCCGTCGCAGGCTGACGACGAGGCCGTCGTCGGCACCAAGCGCGACGCGCTGGCCGAGACCGTCCGGGGCCAGCGCTGCGTCGAGGCGGTCGTCGGAGCGGCGGACGGCGTCGTCCCACATCCGGTACAGGTCCTCGGCGCCGAGGCCGTCGGTCGAGAACACGTACTCGTGGGGTGGGCCGCCGAACGCGGGCATGCCCGCCCACGGTGGGCCATAGGCGGCACCGGAGAGGGCCATGCCGAACTTCTCGTCCTCGACGCAGGCGAGGTGCTTGAGCAGGCTCGCGAGCGTCAGTTCCGAGGCGCCGACAGTCCGGGAGAGGCCGGCGAGGTCGAGTCCGTCGGCCTTCCAGCGAAACGTCGTCCGCAGGCGGGTGAGGGCCGCGCGCAGGTGCTCGACCTCCGTGCCCGAGGTGGGTGGCTCCCAGGGCGACTGGTCGGAGGCGCCAGTGGTCGTGTCATTGGTGGTGAGCGGGGTCTCGTCCATGTCACGACCCTAGGTCGAGATGCGGACGCCGAGCGTCCGGGAAGCGGGCAGCCACGACCGCGACCCGGACGACGGCATCCACCCGAGGTCAGATGAACAACGTCTGGGCCCCCTCGGACAGCTCCATGAAGTCGGTGGCGCTGATGATGCCCTCGACGCCCTCGTAGAGGTCGTCCTCGGTCAGCTTCATCATGTCGGCCGACATCCGACACGCCCAAAGATGGCCGCCGGACGCGTGGATCAGGTCGAGGAACTCGGGGATCTCGGGGATGTCGAGGTCGGCGATCTGCTTGCGCATCATCTTCGTGGACAACGCGGTCATCCCGGGCAGCCCCATCACCGCGTTCGGCATGTGGGTGGCAGGGTTGCCCATGGCGACGAACTTCAGATCACCCATGGTCTTGGTGTTGATGATCTCGAAGCCCCAGAAGGTGAAGAAGATGTGGGTCTCGATGCCCTCGCCGAGTGCGGCGTTGGCGAGCACGAGGCCCGGGTAGGCCATGTCGAGCGAGCCCTTCGAGCAGATGATGACCAGCTTGCGGCCGGTCTCGTCGGCGTCATCGAAGCTCGGGACCGGGACGGTGTCGGTGGCAGTCATGTCCGTGACCTCCTGGTCACACGCAGCCGACGGGCTTCTGCAGCCCGGCGACGTACGAGAGTTTCTTGGCCGGCTTCTTGGGGAACAGGCCGAACAGCTCCTTGGTCGGGAAACCGCCAACGGTCTGCATGCGCCGCAGGGTCGGGGTCTCACCCTGGGCGGCCTGGTCCTCGCGGGCGAAGCGGATCGCCTCGAAGTGGCGGTCGGTCAGCTCGAGGCCGATGTTGGTGGCGAGCTGCTTCGCGAGCTCCTCGTCCCACTCGGACGGATCGGTGAGGAAGCCCTCCTCGTCGACGTGGATCTCGCGTCCCAGCATGGTCGCGACTGGCATGGCGGTGCTCCTGTGGAGAAGGTCGTGCGTGGTCGTGGACTCGGCGTCAGAGCTCGTCGGCGCCGATGTTCTTGAGCAGGTCGAGCATGCGGCCGAGACCGCGCCGGACCTCCGGGTCGCGCAGTTGACGCAGCAGCGCGAAGGTCGAGGGAGGTTCGGTCCCGGGCGGGACCTCGAGGTGTCCGACCGAGCCGGCGGTCTGACGCAGCAGGCGCAGGATCTCGGGCTGGGTCAGGTCGCGCAGGGTCTCGAGCATGAGTACGACGTTGTCGCCGAGCGCCTCGACGTCCTCTTCGCCGAACGAGGTCATGATCCGGTCGACGACCCGGGCGCCGCTGCGGGCGAACCCGAGGTAGCCAGACGCTTCCCAGGCGGCGACGTGGTCGGTGACCGTCGCCATCGCCGGGCCCGAGAGCACGCCGATCTCGGCGGCCAGGTCACGCAGCGGCTCGAGTTCGGCGTCGCGTTGTTCGGCGTGGGCGAGCAGGGCGTCGAGTCGGGCCTCGATCCGGTCGAGCCGGGCGTCCGAGATGGCCGTGCGGGATTCGTGGATGTCCATGGTCGTCACAGCACGACCTCCTGCGGGTCACGGTCGGTGGCAGGCGCCGGCTCGCCGGGACGCTGCTTGCCGAGCATCGACATCGAGGTCGACAAGGGCAGCGGACGGCCCGGCAGCAGGACATGCCAGTAGATCCAGCGGAAGGCGAGCTTCCCCCAGTGGTTGAACTCGCTCTCGCCGAGCAGCTTGAGGGGCCCGATCTCGGGCAGCGGGAAGCTCCCGAGCAGCGGTTCGGTGTCGTAGTTGAAGTCGAGCAGCATCGCCTTGCCGTCACCGGACTCGATGAAGCAGTTGGCGTGACCGTCGAAGGACTCCTGCATCGGCAGGCCCTCGATGTGCCGCAGGAAGTTGTCGACGAAGACGTCGACGGCGAAGTGGGCCACCGATCCGGCCTTCGAGGTCGGCAGGTTGGCGGCGTCGCCCAGCGCGAAGACGTCGTCGTGCCCGTCGGCGAGGAAGGTGTGCTTGTCCACCTTGACGTGGTCGAGGTCGTCGCCCAGCCCGGAGCGGCCCACGTACGGGGCGCCCATGTTGAGCGGCACGGTGACCAGCAGGTCGAAGGGGACCTCACGCTCGTCGTAGCTGACCAGCATCTTCTCGTCGAGGTCGATCCGCTCGAGCATGAAGTCGGCCTCGAGGCCGATGCCCCGCTCGTCGAACATGCCGCCGAGTTCGCGGGCCGCGAGCGGCTTGGTGAACGCGCCGTCGAGTGGGGTGACGTAGGTCAGTTCGGTCTGCTCGCGCAGGCCGCGTTCCCGCAGCCATGCCTCGGCGAGGAAGGCGAACTCGAGCGGCGCGACCGGGCACTTGATCGGCAGGTCGATCAGGTTGACCACGAGCCGTCCACCGTCGAAACGTTCCAGCGCGTCACGCAGCGCCGTGGCGTCCGCGAGCGTGTAGAAGCTGTGGACGCCACGCTCCTTCGCGTCGGGCTCACCCAAGCCGGGCGTCTCGTCGGGGTTGGGGTGGGTGCCCGTGGCGACGACCAGTTGGTCGTAGGGCAGCGCGGTGCCGTCCTCGAGGTGCGCGACCCTGGCGTCGGTGTCGACCCGGTCGATGGTGCCCGTGACCTGGCGCACCCCACGGTCGATCAGGCGGCGGCGCGGCTTGACGATCTCGTCGGGCCGGTAGGCACCGAAGGGCACGAACAGGTATCCGGGCTGGTAGTGGTGCTCCTCGGACTGGTCGACGATGGTGATCTCCCATTCGTCGCGCGACAGCCGTGGACGCAGCTTGTTCACCACCATCGTCCCGGCGGTGCCCGCCCCCAGCACCAGCAGGCGTCGCCCGGTGAAGGGGCGCTCGGCGATACCCATCGTGGTTTCTCCTTGCCGCTTCAGGCGGCGTCCGACCCGGTGGCGGACACCAGGCGCGAGAGCACCGCGGCGGTGCGCGGCAGCGTGTCCAGGACGCGCCGCCGGTCGGCGGCGTCGAGGTGGTACAGATCGGGGTCGTCGTCGCCCTCGGGGGCGAGGCCCCCGGCCAGGACCATCGC
>JAGXST010000180.1 GCA_018335555.1 Actinomycetota bacterium
CCGGTCAGCGACGACTCGTCGGCCGCGAGGACGGCGTCGAGGACGACGCGACCGTCCGCAGGCACGCGGTCGCCCGCCTCGACCCGCACGAGGTCGCCGACCACGAGCTCGACGGCCGGGATCTCGATGGTGCGGCCGTCGCGTCGCACCGTCGCGCTCGACGGCAACAGGTCGCTGAGGGCACGCATGCTCTTCTCGGCGCGGGCCTCCTGGACCGTGCCGAGCACGGCGTTGATGAGCAGGACGATGGCGACGACGACGGCGTCCTTGAATTCGCCCACGATCGCCGAGAGCGCGGCAGCACCGACCAGGACCAGGATCAGCATGCTGCGGAACTGTGCGACGAAGCGGGACAGCAACGACGGGGGCGGCTCGGTCACCAACTCGTTCGGACCGGTCGCGGCGCGCCGGTCGGCGACCTCGGCGGGTCCGAGCCCACGGTCGGGGTCGACCTGCAGGGCCGCCGCGACGTCGGCGGCGGCGTGGGCGTGCGGATGCTCGACCGCGGGCGCGACAGCACTGGGTGCGGGGGTCGTCTGGGGGTTCACGATGTCCCTTCGGTGCGCCGCAGCGATGCAGCGCGGTACCGAAGGTCTCCCTCCCCCGGCGTGCGGGGCGCGACACCGGGTTCCGCGGCGGAACCGTCCTGACGGCGTCGACGAGGACGAGGTACTCCCCTTCGTGCACGACGATAGCTCGCACGGGGGGTGGCGCCATCGCGAACGGGCGTCCTGCGATCACCGGCCGTTCTCGGGCAAGATGCGGTCTTCGCCAACCAGGGAGCGGACATGGCCACGGTCGACGTCCTCGTCGCGGGATACGCGCGCAGCACCGGCGTGGGCAGCACGGTGTCGCTGGTCCGCTCGGGCGACCTGGTCGCGGTCGTCGATCCCGGCATGGTGGCCGACCGCCGCCTCATCCTCGACCCGTTGGCGGCGCTCGGGGTCGAGCCGGACGCGGTCACCGACGTGGTGCTCAGCCACCACCATCCCGACCACACGATCAACATCGCGCTGTTCCCGCAGGCGCGGGTCCACGACCACTGGGCGATCTACCATCGCGACCAGTGGACGGACCGGCCGGCCGACGGCTTCGAACTCGCCGACGACGTCGTGCTGTGGGAGACCCCCGGCCACACCCTCCAGGACATCACCACCCTGGCGACCACCGACGCCGGCGTCGTCGCCCTCACGCACCTGTGGTGGTTCGAGGGCAAGGACGACGACCCGCGCGCCACCCATCTCGACCTGCTCGAACACCACCGCGCGCGGGTCCGCGAGGTGGCCACGAGGATCGTGCCCGGCCACGGTCCGGCGTTCGACCTGTCGAGGTAGCCCTCAGCGGATGAAGGCGCCGGGGTCGGCGTAGATCTCGGCCTCGTACGCGGCCTGCGAACGCGGACGGAACACCTCGAGGAAGTGGAGGGTGTCGCCCTCGGCCGAGTAGGCGACCCCCTGTTCGGCATGCACGACCAGATTGGCCTGCTTGCCCGCGCGCGACCGCAGGCGGACGCCGTCGTCACCAACCTCGGCGGTGATCTGCGATCGGGTGACGTCGGCGAGGGCACCACGCCCGAGATAGACCAGGTCCACCACGCCATCCTGCAGGTACAGGGTGCCCGGATACACCGGCGTGTACTCGATCGAGGTCACGTCATCCAGCCGGCCGTACTCGTCGCCCGGGATCGGCTCGGCATCGGGGCCGAGCACGTCCAGGACCTCGTCGAGGCTGCGGCCGAGATAGACGCGGGCATCGGCGACGACAGATGGCATCGGGGTGCTTTCGTCGCGTGTCACGTCGGCTTGCCGACCAGTTCGGGCGTCGTGCCCACGGGCGCGTCTACCGGTGCATCGACCGGTGCATCGGACCCGCCCTCGGACCCGCCCTCGGGCTGCTGCTCGGGCTGGCTCTCGACCTTGTCGAGCACCTTCTCGATCTCCTGCTTGGCCTGCTCGAGCTCGGGCGGCGGCACGTTGTCCTTGGGGGCCTCGACGACGACGGGCACCTCGCCCTTCGCCTCGGGCTGGACCTGTGGCGCCTCGACCGGTGCCGGCACCCAGTCCGTGCCGAGCTTGACCATGAACGCATAGCGCAGCGGGCAGTCCATCTTGAGCCGGTTGGGTTCGATGAAGTACACCATCGCCGCCTCGCAGATGTCCTCGGCGGCATTGGTCTGGCCGTAGGAGGTGATCGGCGACTCCGTGCGCTTGGGCTTGGGGAGCTTGGCGTCCTCGTCCTTCCAGTAGCCGGTCGCCGAGATGTAGTCGGAGATGGCGTAGGCGAGCAGACCGTGGGCGACCTCGTGCACGAAGGTGCCGGTCAATTGGTCCTCGACCGTGCTGAAGTCCGCGACGAACTTCTCCGAGGACTTGAACAGCCCCATGTTCTTCTTGCTGGCGAAGTACTCGCCCAGGGTCGACGTGTCGAGCTTGCCGGCCTTGGTGTTCTCGTCGATGGCCTGCGACACCTTGCCGACGCTGGTGAGTTCCTGGTCCTCGCCCTTGCGCGTGGACTCCTCGCGCTTGGCCCCGAGGATCTGGCTGTAGTAGCCCAGGGCACGCTTGAGCGCCCGAAGCTCCTTGATCCGCCACGGTCGGGTCGAGAGGCTCTTGCGGACCTTCTCGGTGACCTCGTCGTAGTCGTTCTGGATGGCCTTGACCGTGGTCGTCGAGCTCACCACGACCCCGTAGGTCTTCTTGAGCTCGTCGATGATCGTCGCGGCCTCGGCGAGCAGTTCCTCGCGTTCCTTCTTCGACGTGAAGAAGCCGATCTCGAGCGACTCGCCGGTCTTGCCGATCGGGTACTCCTTGCGCTGCACCGTCGCCACTGCGCTGCGGTGCGCCGCCTCGTCGCCGCCTGCGCCCGCGGCGCCCTGCTGGACGACGTGGGTCAGTTCGTGGGCCAGCAGTTCCTTGCCACCGGCCGTCTCGGGCGCGTACTCGCCCTGCCGGAAGAAGATGTCCGAGGCGGTCGTGAAGGCGCGCGCGCCGAGCTGCCGGTTGAGCCCGTCCGCCTCGGCGTCGACGTGGACACTGACACCCGAGAAGTCGACGCCGAAACCGGCCTCCATCGACCGCTGGACGTCGGGGTCGAGGGCGCGGCCACGGCCGGCGGCCTGCCGGATCGCCGTGTCGGCCTGCGTGTCGAGGTCG
>JAGXST010000181.1 GCA_018335555.1 Actinomycetota bacterium
CCCCGCCGTAGACGTTGGACAGGCGGGGCCGGCCGGACTCCGGATCGATCGCCATGCCGAGCAGTGTGTTGATCAGCGTGAGCCCGTCCGCACCGGCATCGACGACCGATCGTGCGATGGCGACGACGTCGGTGACGTCCGAGGTCAACTTCGCGAACACCGGCACGTCCGCCTCGCGTCTGACGGCGCGGATCACGTCGGCCGACTGCTCACCCGAGCACGCGAACACGAGGCCGCGGTGTTCGACGTTGGGGCACGACAGGTTGACCTCGATGCCGACCACGCCGGCCTGGCGGCGCAGCCTCCGGGCGACCTCGCGGAAGTCGTCGACGGTCTTGCCGGCGATCGAGGCGACGACCTTCGCGCCGCGCCCCTGCAGCCATGGCAGGTCCTTCTCGAGCCAGCGCTCGATACCAGGGTTCTGCAGGCCGATGGCATTGAGCATCCCCGAGGGGGTCTCGGCCATGCGCGGCGTGGGCAGGCCCTCGCGCGGCTCGGGCGTGATCGACTTCACCACGATCGCGCCGAGATCGGTCACGTCGAAGAACCGGTCGATCTCGGGCCCCGAGGCGAAGGTGCCCGAGGCGGTGGTGATCGGGTTGTCCATCGCGACACCCGCCAGGTCGACGGAGAGATCGACCTCCCCTTCGGGGATGGCCCGCTCGTCCACCCAGCGGGTCTCGGCCGGATCGATCTTGCGCACGTCCGGGCTCATGCATCCCCCCAGAGTTCGGCGTCGGTGAGTCGTTCGGGGGGTGCCTCGGGTTCGGGTTCCTCGTCGAGTTCCAGCGGCCTGGACGCGAACCGGGTCTGGTCCCAGGCGATCTTCGCGCCGTTGAAGACCGGGCCGTCGATGCAACTGCGCTTCATGCGGACCTGACCGTCCTTGCCCCGGATCGGGAACACGCAGGTGAAGCAGACGCCGATCCCGCAGGCCATGTGTTCCTCGACCGCGACCTGGACCGGGAGTTCGAGTTCCTGGCAACGTTCCGAGACCGCACGCAGCATCGGGTTCGGGCCGCACGCGTAGACGACACCGGTCCGCGACTGCGAGGCGACCTGCTCGAGGACGTCGGTGACCCTCCCCCGCTCACCCAACGAGCCGTCCTCGGTCGTGAACGTGACGCTGGCCGAGATCCGCTTGGCCTCGATCACGTTGAGCATCCGCTCCTGGCTGGCGGCGCCGACGATCATGTCGACGCGCAGGCCCTGGCGGACGAGTTCCTCGGCCAGGAAGTACAGCGGGGCGGCGCCGTACCCGCCCCCGATCAGCAGGCAGGAAACCTTGCGCTGCGGGAGTGGGAACGGCGTGCCGAGCGGGCCGACGACGTCGACGAGGTCGTGCACGCCGATACCGGTCAACCACTCGGTACCGGGGCCGTGCGCGTCGAAGACGACATCGACGGTGCCGGCGAAGGCGCCCTGGCGGGACACGCGCGCGATGGAGAACGGACGGCGGAGCAGCGATCCCGAGCACTCGACGGCGAGGTTCACGAACTGGCCCGGCCTGGCCCGTTCGGCGATCTCGGGCGAGGAGAACGACAGCAGCCAGTACGAGCCCTCTCGGCGCCGCGCGACCACCTCGCAGCGGGCCCGGACGGGCCCGTCGGTGTCGGTGCGACCCTGGACCTGGCCCTGCCGTCTCATGTCGTCTCCTGCATCGATGCGCCCTGCTGCCGGAACGCGGCCTGGTACTCCTGCAGCGAGTGGACCTGGAACCGACCGGCCTTGACCGCCTGCACGCCGTGGACGGCAGCGAGGATGCCCGAGAGTGTCGTGATGCAGGGCACGCCGTTGGTGACCGCGGCCTGGCGGATGGCGTAACCGTCACCGCGGGTCCCCGAGCCGAACGGCGTGTTGAGGACCAGGCCGACCACGCCCGACTCGATGCGGTCGATGATCTCGTTCGAGCCGTCGGAGACCTTGCGCACCACGGTGACCGGGATGCCGACCCGTTCGAGGACCTCGGCGGTCCCGGCCGTGGCGACCACCTCGAAGCCCAGGTCGATCAGGCGCATCACCGGGAACACGATCGCGCGCTTGTCACGGTTGGCGACCGACACGAACACCTGGGTGCGCCTACCGGCTGCATCCGTACCCGGAGCGGGCAGCACCATCGATCCGGTGCCGGCCTGCGACTTGGCGAACGCGGCACCGAAGTCGTGGTCGATGCCCATGACCTCACCGGTCGAGCGCATCTCCGGCCCGAGCAGCGCGTCGACGCCCGGGAACCGGTCGAAGGGCAGCACCGCCTCCTTGACCGCGATGTGCTTCGGCCGTGGGCCCTGGACCGCGTCGCGTGCAGGGACCAGCCCGTCCGCGCGCAATGCTGCCAGTGTTTCGCCCGCCATGACGCGTGCGGCCACCTTCGCCAGCGGCACCCCGGTCGCCTTCGACACGAACGGCACGGTGCGCGAGGCGCGGGGGTTGGCCTCGATGCACCACAGGACGTCGTCCTTGAGGGCGTACTGGACGTTGATCAGTCCACGGACGTCGAGACCGCGCGCGATGCCCTCGGTGACCCGGCGGATCTCCTCGACCTGGCCCTTCCCGAGCGTGATGGGCGGCAGCGTGCAGGCCGAGTCGCCCGAGTGGACGCCGGCCTCCTCGATGTGTTCGAGGACGCCGCCCACGAAGATCTCGTGGCCGTCGAAGACGGCGTCCACGTCGATCTCGATGGCACCCTCGAGGAACCGGTCGACGAGGATCGGCTGATCGGGTGCGGCCTGGACCGCCTCGCGCAGGTAGCGCTCCAGGCCCTCCTCCTCGTACACGATCTGCATGGCGCGGCCACCCAGGACGTACGAGGGACGGACCAGGACCGGGTAGCCGATCGCCAGCGCGATCTCGCGGGCTTCCTCGAACGAACGCGCGATCCCGCCCGGCGGCATCGCGACGCCGAGGTCGTTCATCAGCGCCCCGAAGCGCCCACGGTCCTCGGCGGCGTCGATCGCATCGGGGCTGGTACCCCAGATCGGCACGCCGGCCGCCTGCAACTGTGCCGCCAGCTTGAGGGGGG
>JAGXST010000182.1 GCA_018335555.1 Actinomycetota bacterium
GAGACGAGGTCGTGCTTGAGCGCGACGCCGACGATCCGATCGAGGTCGCCCTCGGCGACGACGATGCGGCTGTGCTCGGAGGCGAGGATCTCGTCACGCGCGTCCGCGAGCGGCCGGTCGGCGTCCAACCAGGTCACCATGGTGCGCGGGGTCATGAGGTCGCGTGCCACGTGGTCGTTGAGTTGGAAGACGCGCTGGATCATCTCGACCTCGTGCTCCTCGATGACGCCTTCGGAGCGGCCGATGCTGGCCAACAGGCGGATCTCGGCCTCGTTGGTCGTCGGCATGCGTTCGCCACGCGTCAGGGGCCGCATCAGGACCTCGAGCACCACGACGAGCGGGGTCAGCACCAGCGTGAGGGCGCGCACCGGGAGTGCGGCCCACAGTGCGACGGGCTCGGAGTAGCGCTCCCCGAGCGTCTTCGGGGCGATCTCGGCGAAGACGATGATCAGGAAGGTCAGGACCCCGGACACCACGCCCACCCAACGCTGGCCGAAGACCGCCGTGGCCGTCGTACCGACCGCGATGCTGCCCACGATGTTGAACACGTTGTTGAGGACGACGATCGCGGCGATCGGACGTGCGATGTGCTCCTTGATCTCGCGGAGCGCGATGGCCCGCTTGCCGCCGGCTTCGGCGAGCTGGCGGGCACGCACGGACGGCACCGACAGCAGGGCGATCTCGGACCCCGAACACAGGCCCGAGCCGATCAGGACCACCAGGACGGTGGCGACGAGAGCGCTCATGGCGGGAGTATCACACAGCCGAAAGTCAGCTCTGGGACACGCGACCGGGCCCCGCCCGGCCGGGGCGCCGCGAGCCGGGTGCCCGGCCTGCAACACTGCGCGCCATGAGTACTCCGCTGCCCCTCCGTTTCGTGCTGTCGGCCCCCGAGGTCGACGAGCTGCCCCACAGCCCGGCAGAACTCGCCGTGGTGGGGCGCTCCAACGTGGGCAAGTCGTCGTTGCTCAACGCGCTGGCCGCCCGCAAGGCGCTCGCCAAGGTGTCGGGCACCCCCGGCAAGACGCGGTTGTTGAACCTGTTCGAGACCGACGGTGGCACGGTGGTCGACCTGCCCGGCTACGGGTACGCGAAGGTGTCGCAGACCGAGCGCAGGGCGTGGGAGCGGCGGATGCACCGCTACCTGCTGGAGCGCGAACCGCTGGTGCTCACGCTGCTGCTCGTCGATGGCGAGGTGGGTCCGACCTCGCTGGACGCCGAGATGCTCGACTGGTTGCGCGACCACGACGTGCCGTTCCAGGTCGTGGCGACCAAGCACGACAAGGTGCGCTCGTCCAAGCGAGAGCGGCGCAGACGCGACCTCGCCGCCGGTTGCGAACTCGACCCGCGCGAGATCGTCTGGGTCAGCGCGGAGAAGGGCGTCGGCATCGACCGGCTCCGCGCGCTCGTGCGCGAGGCCCTCGCACGCGACGGCCGCGCGGGGGAGTAGCGTCCGCCCACCACCCACGCCCGCCCGTCCGTCCGTCGGAGTGTCCCCTTGATCCCCCGCGAACTGCGCCTGCCACCGGAACACCTGTTCCCGGCCGACGAGTGGCGACTGCTCGAGATCGGCTTCTCGAAACGCTGGATGGGCAACGCCGAGACCGTCTTCGCCCTGTCGAACGGGTTCATCGGCGTCCGCGGCACGTTCGAGGAGGGACGCCCCGCCATCGAGACGGGCACCTACCTCAACGGCTTCCACGAGACCTGGAACATCGAGCACGCCGAGGAGGCGTTCGGCTTCGCCCGCACGGGCCAGACCATCATCAATGCGCCCGATGCCACACTGCTCAAGCTCTACGTCGACGACGAACCGCTGTTCCTGCCGACGGCCAGGCTGCCCGAGTACCGGCGCGAACTCGACTTCCGGGAGGGCGTGCTGCAGCGCGACCTGCACTGGTCGACGCCGGGCGGCAAGCAGGTCCGCGTGAGCTCCGCCCGCCTCGTGTCCTTCGAGCAACGCCACCTCGGCGCCATCAGCTACGAGGTCGAACTCGACACCGATGCGCCGGTCGTGATCTCGTCGCAACTGCTCAACCGCCAGGACGCGAGCGCCGTCGACGAGACCAGGGGCAACAGCAGCGACCCCCGCCGGGCGAAGGGTTTCCGCACCCGTGTCCTCAACGCCGTCGACCACCACGTCGAGGACATGCGACTGGTCACCGGCTACCGGACCACGAACTCGCGGATGACCCTCGGCGTCGGCGTGGACCACGTGGTCGAGACCGACAACAGCTGGGAGGCGGCGGCGACCTGGTCCGAGGACCTGAGCAAGATCGTGTTCACGATCGACGCCAGGGCCGGCGTGAAGTTCCGGGTGATCAAGTACTTCACCTACCACATGTCCCGCTCCGTCCCGCCGCGCGAACTCGTCGACCGCTCGCGCCGGAGTCTCGACCGGGCGGTGAAGGACGGCTACGACCACCTGCGCGAGACGCAGCGCCGCTACCTCGAGGACTTCTGGTACCGCGCCGACGTCCAGGTCGAGGGGCCACGACGGGTCCAGCAGGCCATCCGGTGGAACGTCTACCAACTGCAGCAGGCCTCGGCGCGGGCCGAGACCGCCGGCATCCCGGCGAAGGGGCTGACGGGACAGGCCTACGAGGGCCACTACTTCTGGGACACCGAGATCTACGTGGCCCCGTTCCTGACCTACACCGACCCGCGGATCACCCGCAACCTGCTGCGCTTCCGCCACACGATGCTGCCGCTCGCCCGGGAACGCGCCAAGGAGCTGTCCGAGCCGGGCGCGCTGTTCCCCTGGCGCACCATCAACGGCGAGGAGGCGTCGGCCTACTACCAGGCCGGCACGGCGCAGTACCACATCGACGCCGACATCGCCTACGCGATCAAGCGCTACGTGGACGTGCGCGGCGACACCGACCTGCTGGCCGAGGTCGGCGCCGAGATCCTGGTCGAGACCGCCCGCCTCTGGATCGGGCTGGGCTTCTACAGCCCCGACGACGACGCCTTCCACCTGCACGGCGTCACGGGGCCCGACGAGTACACCACCGTCGTCAACGACAACACCTTCACCAACCTCATGGCGCGCCACAACCTGCGGTACGCGGCCGAGGTCGTGCTGTGGATGCGCGAGGATCGGCCCGCGGCCTACCGCCACCTGGTGCACGAGACCGAACTGCGCGACGACGAGCCGATCGCCTGGCAGCGCGCTGCCGATGCGATGTTCCTGCCCTACGACGAGGACAAGGGCATCCACCCGCAGGATGCCAACTTCCTCGAGAAGGAACGCTGGGATTTCGCCGGTACGCCGATCCACCGCTATCCGCTGCTGCTCAACTACCACCCGCTGGTCATCTACCGCCACCAGGTCATCAAGCAGGCGGACGTGGTGCTGGCCATGGTGCTGCTCGGCAACCAGTTCTCGATCGAGCAGAAGCGGCGCAACTTCGACTACTACGACCCCCTGACGACCGGCGACTCGTCGCTGTCGGCCTGCGTGCAGTCGATCCTGGCGGCCGAGATCGGCTACGAGGAGAAGGCGCTGGAGTACTTCCAGTACGCGCTGCTGATGGACCTCGCCGACATCGCGGGCAACGTCGTCGACGGCGTGCACATCGCGTCGACCGGCGGCGTGTGGATGGCGCTGGTGTACGGCTTCGGTGGCCTGCGAGACCACGACGGCCGCCTGCGTTTCGACCCTCGCCTGCCCAACCCCTGGCGGCGGCTCGCCTTTCCGCTGCGCTTCCATGACCGCCGGCTCGAGGTCGAGCTCACCCACGAGGCGATGTGCTTCACCGTGACCGAGGGCGAGGCGCTCACGATCGAGGTGCGCGGCGTCGACCACGAACTGCAGCCCGGCCAGACGCTGCGCCTCGACTCGCCGGGCGACGCCGAGGCCGACGACGCCGACGCGCCGGGTCTGGGCGAGGCACCCGAGGGGCCGGTCGTGATGGTCACCGAGGCCGGCGAGGGCGGCTGAGGAACCTCCTGGCCGGTCGGTAGGCTCCCGCGGTACGCCGCCGACGGACCCGATCGAGCCGTCGCGCCGGTCACAGACGCCCGATCAGCAGCCTCCGGCGTCGTCCAGTCGAACGAAAGGTCCGGTCTCGTGGTGCGCGTCCGCCTGCGCAATCCCGACCGTGTCGAACAGGTCGAAGGACCGCTCGACGTGGGCGAGTTGCTCGACCGCCTCGACGTCAACCCGACCACCGTGCTCGTCATCTGCGACGGCAACCTGGTCACGGCGTCGCACGACCTGCCCGCGGACGCGGAGGTGGAGATCCGCCCGGTCATCTCCGGCGGCGCGGACGGGCCGAGCTGTGCGGTCTGCCGTGCACCGGCCGTGATCGAGGAGCCGCGACACCGCGCGGCGTGGTGCCCCGTGCACTACGTCGACCACGTCCAGAACCAGGTCCGCAAGGCGATCGACCACCCGCAGGCCACGCCCGCCCGCGAGCGCATGTTCGGCTACGCCGACCGGCTGCTGGTCGCCGTCTCGGGCGGCAAGGACTCGCTCGCGCTGTGGGACATCCTGCTCGACCTCGGCTATCGGGTCGACGGCCTCTACATCGGCCTCGGCATCGGCGGCTACTCCCGGCGCAGCCAGGAGATCTGTGAGGCGTTCGCCCAGCAGCGGGGCGCCCACCTGCACGTGGTCGACCTCGCCGAGACCTACGGGTTCTCGACCGTGACCGGCTCGCAGGTCGCCACCAACCGCTCGACCTGCGGCGTGTGCGGGTTGAGCAAGCGCTACGTCTTCAACCAGGTCGCGGTCGAACGCGGCTACGACGTCGTCGTCACCGGCCACAACCTCGACGACGAAGCGGCCACGCTGCTCGGCAACCTGCTGCGGTGGCACGAGGACTTCCTGGCCCGTCAGCGCCCCGTGCTGCCTGCGACCGGCGCCAACCAGGTGCGCAAGTGCAAGCCGCTGTACCGCCTCTCCGAGCGCGAGATGGCCGCCTACTGCGTGATCCGGGGCATCGACTACGTCGTCGAGGAATGCCCCCTCGTCGACGGCAACACCGGCCACGAGCACAAGGAGATCCTCAGCGCGCTGGAACGGGCCGCGCCGGGGGCCAAGGCCCAGTTCCTGTTCGGCTTCCTCGACCGCCACGAGCGCTTCACCGAGGCGGAGGGTGCCGATGACGGTCCGACCGTCGTCGCGTGCGGCCGCTGCGGGATGCCGACCGTCGGCGAGGTGTGCGCGTTCTGCCGCCAGCGCGAGCGCATCCTCGCGGTCCTGCCCGTCACCGCCGGTGCCGCCCCGGCGCCGCCATCGCCTGCGACCGACCGGAACGTCGCCCCATGACCGAGCCCGATCCCACGCCCCCCGCGCCCCTGTTGCCGGGAACCGACGCGCCGCTCGCCGCCGGCGAACTCGTCGTGCTCATCGACCGTCGTCGTCGGCGCTACCTGCTCGAGCTGACCGCCGGGGAGGAGTGGCACAGCCATGCCGGACTGGTCCCGCACGACGACCTGATCGGCCGCCACGAGGGCTCGGCGGTGCGGACCAACCGCAACATGGAGATCGTGGTCCTGCGGCCGACGCGCGAGGACTACGTGTTGAAGATGAAGCGGGGTGCGCAGGTCGTCTACCCCAAGGATCAGGCCGCCATCGTGGCCGCCGCCGACGTCCGTCCCGGCTGCACCGTCGTCGAGGCGGGTGCCGGGTCCGGTGCCCTGACGCTGGCGCTGTTGGCCGCGGTCGGCCCCGCCGGCCGCGTGATCTCGTTCGAGCGGCGGGG
>JAGXST010000183.1 GCA_018335555.1 Actinomycetota bacterium
ACGAGCACGCCCCAGAACAGCGCGCCTGCCACGATGGCCCAGTCCCTGACGGTCACGTCGGCTTGTCTCCCGGTCGCTGCTTGGTCGGTCGGTCCCGTGCCTGCTCGCGCAGGGCGGTGACACGTTCGGCAACGGCTGCCTCGTGGCCATGACGTGACGGCTCGTACAGCCGCGTCCCGTCCAGCTCGTCGGGCAGGTACCGCTGATCCGACGCGAACCCGCTGGGGTGGTCGTGAGGATAGTCGTAGCCGGCGCCGTGCCCGAGGGCGCGCGCGCCCTTGTAGTGGGCGTCGCGCAGATGCGGCGGGACGGGCGCGTTGCCGTAGGTCCTGACCGCCTCGAGGCCGGCGCCGATCGCGCGTGTGACGCTGTTCGACTTCGGGGCGACCGCCAGCGCGATCGCGGCGTGGACCAGGGCGTAGCGGGCCTCGGGCAGCCCGACCTTGTCGAGGGCGTCGAAGGCAGCGACCGCCAGCGGCAGCGCCTGCCGGTCGGCCAGCCCGACGTCCTCGGAGGCGAAGATGACCATCCGCCGGGCGACGAAGCGCGGGTCCTCGCCGCCCTCGAGCATGCGCAGCAGCCAGTAGACGGCGGCATCGGGGTCCGAACCTCGCATCGACTTGATGAAGGCGCTGACGATGTCGTAGTGCTGGTCCGACGCCTTGTCGTAGCGGAAGCGCTGCATCGCGTCGGCGACCGCGTCGAGGTCGAGGTCGGCGTGCGGCCCGTCCACCCCGGCGCGCGTCACCCCGGCGGCCGCGGCGGCGATCTCCAGCGCGGTCAGGGCCGCGCGCGCGTCGCCGTCGCCGACATGGACGAGATGGTCACCCGCATCGGTGCTCAGCGTGACCCGCCCGCCGAAGCCCCGGTCGGGGTCGGCGACGGCACGCTCGATCAGCATGCGCAGGTCGTCGTCGGTCAGCGGCTGCAGCCGCACGAGTTGGCAGCGCGACAGCAGCGGCGGGTTGAGTTCGAAGAACGGGTTCTCGGTCGTCGCGCCGATCAGGGTGACCCAGCCGGCCTCGACGCCCGGCAGCAGCGCGTCCTGCTGGGACTTGTTGAACCGGTGGATCTCGTCGACGAACAGCACCGTCCGTCGGCCGCGCAGGTCCAACCGGCTGCGACCCTCGTCGATGATGCGCCGCACGTCCTTGACGCCCGCCGTCACCGCGGACAGCTCGGTCCACGACGCGTCGACGTGGGCGGCGATGACCGTGGCGAGGCTGGTCTTGCCGACACCCGGGGGCCCCCACAGGATCAGCGAGCGCAACTCGCCCTGGTCGAGCATCGCGCGCAGCGGTTTGCCCTTGCCGAGCGCATCGAGTTGCCCGACGTACTCGTCGAGGTCGCGTGGCCGCATGCGGGCCGCGAGCGGCATCCCGGCCGGCATCGCACCCGGCCGTGAGCGGTCCCCGGCCATGGACGTGTCGGGCGACCGGGGGGTCGCCGATCCGTCCTCGAACAGCTGATCGCTCATCCGCGGCACCGTACCGCCGCCCCCGGGCCCTGCCCGCCGCCCCGGGCCCTGCCCGCCGCCCCCGGGCCCTGCCCGCCGTCGCGGCTATGCCTCCGAGAACAGGGTGAGTTGCAGGCCCGCGGGGGCGTCGAGGCGGGCGTTGCGGTCGCCCCAGGGGGTGAGGGTCGGCGGGGCGATCAGCGCGGCGCCGGCCAGCGTCGCATCGATGGTCGCCGCCGCGCTGTCGTCGACCTTCAACGCGACGCGGATGTGGCCGGCCACGCGGCGGCCCACCTCGACCTCGTCGATGTAGGCGGCATGGCGCGGATCGGTGATCTCGAGGGTCGCGACGCCGGCCTCGAGGATGGTGACGTGGCCGCCCTCGGCCTCGTAGGCGGCGCGCTCGGGCATGCCGAGCACGTCTCGGTAGAAGCGCAGCGCCGCGTCGTAGTCCTCGGCCGTCACGACCAACCGCAGTTCGTGCACCCCGGACATCGCGCCCCTCCGGTCAGTCCGCCTTCGGCTTGGGCAGTTCGCGCAGACCGAGTTCCTTGAGCGCGTCCGGGTCGTAGGGAGCCGGCGCGTCGGTCATCGGGTCCGCGCCGGTCTGGGTCTTCGGGAACGCGATCACCTCGCGGATCGACTTCTCGCCGCAGATCAGCATCACGGTGCGGTCGATGCCCGGCGCGATACCGGCGTGGGGCGGGACGCCGTGGCTGAAGCCACGCAGCAGGAACCCGAACTTCTCCTCGGCGGCCTCGTCGGAGATGCCGAGGAAGCGGAACACGCGGCGCTGCAGTTCGGCGTCGTGGATACGCACCGACCCCGACGCGAGCTCGGTGCCGTTGAGCACGATGTCGTAGGCCCGGGCGGTCGCGACCTCGGGACGCTGTTCGAAGTCGTCGAGGAACTCCGGGGCCGGCGAGGTGAACGGGTGGTGGTTGGGCACCCAGCCCGCGGACGTCGCCGCCGTCGGGTCGTCGGACTCCGACGCGGCGTCGAACATCGGCGGTTCGACGACCCAGCAGAACTCCCACCGATCGTGTTCGGTCCCGCCCTCCCCGATCAGCCCGCGCTCCTCGGCCAGCGCGACCCGCAGCGCGCCCATCAGCTGGCGGGCGAACGACCGCGGCCCGGCGCCGAAGAACACCGCGTCGCCCGGCTCTGCACCGGTTTCGCGCAGGACTCCCGCCAGCTCGTCCTCGGACATGAACTTCGACAGCGGGCTGCGCAGGGAACCGTCGTCCTCGACGACGCCCCAGGCCAGGCCCTTGGCGCCACGGCGCTTGGCCCACTCGGTCCACTCGTCGAACTCGCGCCTCGTCAGATCGCCACCCTTGGGCAGTGCCAGGGCGACGACCGACCCGCCCGAGTCCAGCACGCCCTTGAACACGCCCACCTCGGTGGCAGCGAACACCTCGGCGAGGTCGGCCAGCTCCATCTCGAAGCGCAGGTCGGGCTTGTCGGAGCCGTAGCGGCGCATCGCGTCCTCGAACCTGATGCGCGGGAACGGGGTCGGCAGGTCGACGCCGAGCACCTCGTCGAAGATCTCGACGAACATCTCCTCCATCAGCGAGTAGATGTCCTCCTCGTCGCCGAACGACATCTCGAGGTCGAGTTGGGTGAACTCGGGCTGGCGATCGGCCCGAAGGTTCTCGTCGCGGAAGCAGCGCGCGATCTGGAAGTAGCGCTCGATGCCCGACACCATCAGCAACTGCTTGAACAGCTGCGGCGACTGGGGCAGCGCATAGGTGCTCCCCGGCTGCAGGCGGGACGGCACCAGGAAGTCGCGGGCCCCCTCGGGCGTCGGTCGGGTCAGCTGCGGGGTCTCGACGTCGATGAAGCCGTTGCGTTCCATGACCCGCCGGATGATCGAGACCACCTGGGCGCGGACCTCGAGGTTGCGCAGCATCTTCGGGCGACGCAGGTCGACGTAGCGGTGGAACAGGCGGCGTTCCTCGGCCACCTCGACGTCGTCCTCGACCGGGAACGGTGGCGTCTGGGCCTCGGAGAGCACCTCGATCGAGGTGGCGGCGAGTTCGACGTCGCCGGTGTCGAGGCGGTCGTTACGCATCCCGTCGGGGCGGGCACGCACGGTGCCGGTCACCTTGACGACCCACTCGGTACGGACCCGGTGGGCGGCCTCGAGGGCATCGGACGACTCGGGGTCGGCCACGACTTGGAGAATGCCACTGCGGTCACGCAGGTCGAGGAAGGCGACACCGCCGTGGTCGCGACGGGTGTCGACCCAGCCGGCGACGGTGACGGTCTCGCCGGCGTGCTCGGCACGCAGGGTGCCGGCACCGTGGGTGCGCATGGCGCCGAAGGGGGTGATGCTCACGTGGTCGTCCTCGTGTCTGGTGGAAGCGTCGTGGCCGCGCGGCCGGGGGCCGGCGCGTGGGCTCAGCGGCCGAGCAGCCGGCCCACGTGGTCGGCCAGGTCCGCCTCGGCGACGGTGGTCTGCTCGCCGGAAGCGAGTTCCTTGACCGCGACGGTACCGGCGGCTCGCTCCTCGGCCCCGCGGATCAGGGCCACGCGGGCGGCACGCCGGTCGGCGTGCTTGAACTGTTTTCCGAGCTTGCCGCTGCCGGCGTAGACGTCGGCACTGAACCCGTGGCCCCGCAGCCGCTGCGCCAACGCGAGCGCATCCGCGGCGGCGGCGTCGTCCATGACGGTGACCATGACGTCCGGTCCGTGCGACGCCGACTGCTGCTGTTGCTCGAGCAGCAGCAGGATCCGCTCGATGCCGAGGGACCCGCCGGTCGCGGGGACGTCCTGGCCCTGGAACATGCCGATGAGCCCGTCGTAGCGACCGCCGGCGGCGATGGTCGCGCGCAGCCCGTCGTGGACCACCTCGAAGACCGGGCCGGTGTAGTAGGTCAGGCCGCGCGCGAGCACGGGCGCGAAGCCCACCGCGCCCCCGGGCACGTCACCGACGAGTTCGAGGACGCGGTCGACCTCGGCGAGTCCGTCACGGCCACGCTCGGTCCCCGCCAGCCGTTCGCGAACACGGTCGGTGAGGTCGGCGGCGCCGAGGTCGGCGGCGAGCGTCTCGACGGCGGACGACGGCACGCCGCGCTCGACGAGTTCGGCGGCGACCTTGTCGGCCCCAATCTTGTCGAGCTTGTCGAGCGCAACCAGTGCCGACGCCTCGAGTTCGTCGGGGACCCCGTAGGCCTCGATCAGCCCGTGCAGTGCCTTGCGCGAGTTGAGCTGGATCCGGAAACCGGCCAGCCCGAGGCGGTCGAGCACGTCGGCGACCGCCTGCAGCGTCGCGGCGTCGGCGACCAGGGAGTCCGAACCGACCGTGTCGACGTCGCACTGGAAGAACTCGCGGTAGCGGCCCTTGCCCGGTCGGTCGGCGCGCCACACCGGGGCGATGTGGTAGCGCTTGAACGGCATGGCCAGTTGCGAGCCGTAGCGGGCCACCACGCGCGCCAACGGCACGGTCAGGTCGTAGCGCAGCGCGAGGTCGGCCTCACCGGTGGCCTCGTGTTCGCCTCGCCGCAGGATCTTGAAGATGAGCTGGTCGCCCTCCTCGCCGTACTTGCCGGTGAGGACCTCCAGCCGTTCGAAGGCGGGCGTGTCCAGCGGCTCGAAGCCGTGGGCGTCGAAGGCGGCCCGGATCGTGGCGAAGGCACGCTCACGGCGCGACACCTCGGCGGGGAGGAAGTCGCGCGTGCCCGAGGGCGGGTTGGCGTCGATCGTGGCCATGGCAGCAGCCGGCTTTCGAAGGTGGAGGCAGCTTCTCCGCCGGGACCCGACGGGGCGATCCGCGAGGCTAGCGCTGCGACCCGGGGGCTTCCGCCGACGCGGCCGCGGCGGGGTCGCCCACGTGGGTCCCGTCCGGCCGAACCGTCACGCCGTGCAGGTGGCAGGCCACGCGACGGCCGGCGACCTGCTGCTCGTCGGGTTCGGGGCCGGGGCGGAACCGGACGGTGACCCCGTCGCTGCCCGTCTCGACGTCCTCGACGGCACTGAACACACTCGTCGGCAGCCGCTCGCCCTCGGCGCGCAGCCACGCGGCCAGCTCGGACGGTGCCGCGGACGGGAAGCGGACGACGTCGTCGCCCACCACGGCGTCACCGAGGTTGCCGACCATGCCGAGTTCGCGTTCGAACGTGTCCTCGTCGACGTCGGTCCAGCGTTCCTCGAGCGCGTCGACGAGGTCGCGCCCTTCCCAGCCGCAGTCCGCGAAGGCGACCGGGCAGCGCGGGTGGAACCGGCAGCCGAGCGGCGGCTGCAGCGCGTCGGGGATCTCGCCGCGCGGCAGCGACTTGTCACGGCCGCGACGATCGGGGTCGGGCAGCGGGATGGCATCGAGCAGCGCCCGCGTGTAGGGGTGCTGTGGGTCGTCGAACAACCGCTCCGTGTCGCCCCACTCGGCGAACCGGCCGAGGTAGAGGATCCCGATCCGATCACACAGGAAGCGCGCCGTGGCCAGGTCGTGGGTGATGAACACGTAGGTCAGGTCGAGTTCACGTTTCAGTTCGAGCATCAACTCGAGCACCTTCGCGCGCACCGACATGTCCAGTGCGGCGACCGGTTCGTCGGCGACGACGAAGGTGGGCCGGGTGATCAGGGCGCGGGCGATGACCAGCCGCTGCTTCTGGCCGCCCGACACGTCCTCGGGATACTTGTCGAGGAACGACTCGCCGGGGTGCAGACCGACGCGTTCGAGCATCTCGGCGACCGCGGTCCGCGCCTCGCTGCGCGACGAGACCAGCCCGTGGATGCGCAGCGGATGACCGACGCCCTGCCCGATCGTCATGGCCGGGTTGAGCGAGGCGTTGGGGTCCTGGAACACGAACGCGAGCTCGCGCCGCAGTGGGCGCATGTCCCGCTCGGACAACGGCACGAGGTCGCGGCCCTTGTAGCGGACGCTGCCCCCGGTCGGTTCGACCAGCTTGAGCAGGGATCGGCCGAGCGTGGTCTTGCCCGACCCGGACTCGCCGACGAGGCCGAACACCTCGCCGGGGTACACGTCGAACGACACGCCGTCGACGGCGCGGACGGCCGCGCTGCTGCCCCGCCCGAACAGCGAGCCGCGCACCGGGAAGTGGGTCGCGAGGTCACGGACCTCGATCAACGGGGTGCGCGTGGTGGCGGCCGTGCCGGTGCCGGAGATGGGAGACGGTTCGGTCACAGCGAGTCCCCTTCGGCACGCTCGGCGGACTCTGCGGGCCTCGACCCGTCCGCACCCGGGTACAGCAGGCACGCGGCCTGGTGGGCGCCGGGGGCGAATCCGGCCTGGTGGGCGCCGGGGGCGAATCCGGCCTGGTGGGCGCCGGTGGCTGCCACCGGGGTCAGCACGGGATCGATCTGCGTGCAGTGCGGCATCCGATCGGGACAGCGGGGGTTGAACCGGCAGCCGGGGGGCGGGTCGATCAGGTCGGGCGGGTAGCCCTCGATGGTGTGCAGTTCGGTCGTCTCGAGCGAGATCGTCGAGGCGAGCAGCCCACGCGTGTACGGGTGCTTCGGGTCGCGGAAGATCTCCTCGACCGGCCCGACCTCGACGATCCGGCCGGCGTACATGACCGCGACGCGGTCGCAGGTCTCGGCCACGATGCCGAGGTTGTGGGTGATCAGCACGAGGCCGACCGATTCGTCGCGCCGCAGGCGGTCGAGGATGTCGAGGATCTGCGACTCGACGATCACGTCCAGTGCGGTGGTCGGTTCGTCGGCCACGATGAGCTTGGGCTGCAGCACGATGGCCAGGGCGATCATGATCCGCTGCCGCATGCCGCCGGAGAACTCGTGGGGGTAGTCGTCCACGCGGGTCGGCGGGATCCCCATCTGGGCCAGCGCCGT
>JAGXST010000184.1 GCA_018335555.1 Actinomycetota bacterium
CCTCGGCGTCGAGGGCACCACTGGCGAGCCGTGGCTCGATCGCGCCATCGTCGAGCACGCCCGCGGCATGCTGGCGCAGGGCCAGACGGGTCTGCGCCACGTCGGCCCGCGCGGCGAGCGGCGCATGGACGACGTCGCGGTGTTCATCGAGGCCTTCGCCCCGCGCCCCCGGATGCTGGTGTTCGGCGCGATCGACTTCGCGGCAGCGGTCGCCTCGATGGGCCGCTACCTCGGCTTCCAGGTCACGGTCTGCGACGCCCGTGCCAGGTTCGCCACCGCGATGCGGTTCCCCGACGCCGACGAGGTCGTCGTCGACTGGCCCCACCGCTACCTCGCTGCGACCGAGGTGGATGCCCGCACGGTGATCTGCGTGCTCACGCACGACCCGAAGTTCGATGTCCCGGTCCTGCAGGTGGCACTCGACACGCCTGCGGCCTACATCGGCGTCATGGGCAGCCGCCGCACCCACGACGACCGTCTGCGCCGCCTGCGCGAGGTCGGCATCGACGAGGGCGCACTGGCACGCCTGCACTCACCGATCGGCCTGGACCTCGGCGCGCGGACCCCGCAGGAGACCGCCGTGTCGATCGCGGCCGAGATCGTCTCGCTGCGCCACGGCGGCAGCGGCCTACCGTTGCGCGAGACGGACGGCGACATCCATCGCACGACCGACCCCGTCGGCGCCTGATCTCCCACCGCCGGCACCGACCCCGAAGGAGCAGCACGTGGAGTTCACCAACGAGTTCACGGTCCCCACCGACGTGGACACCACGTTCGCGACCCTCACCGACCTCGAGCAGGTGGCCCCGTGCCTGCCCGGCGCCCAACTCGAGGAGGTCGACGGCGACGTCTACACCGGTCGGGTCAAGGTCAAGGTCGGCCCGATCCAGATGACCTACCGCGGACAGGCCCGCATGGTCGAGGCGGATGCCGACGCCAAGCGGGCCCGCATCGAGGCCAACGGCAAGGAGGCGCGCGGCTCGGGCACCGCCAAGGCCGATGTCACCGCCCAGTTGCGCGAGGGCGGCGAGGGCACCGTCGTCACCGTCACCACCGACCTGACCGTCACCGGCAAGCCGGCGCAGTTCGGGCGTGGCGTCATGGAGGAGGTCGGTACCAAGATCATCGACGCCTTCGCCGAACGTCTTCGCGCCATGCTCGCCGAGCAGCAGGATGGCGCCGGTGCGGCAGACGACGCGGCCGCGCCGCCCACCGTGGACGGGCCGCGCCTGCTGGCCGGCGACCCCTCGCGCGAGAACGACGCACTCGACCTGATGGACGTCGCCGGCGGCGCGACCGCGAAGCGTCTGCTGCCGGTCGCTGCGGTCGTCGTGGTGCTCGCGATCCTGTTCGCCGTGCTGCGTCGACGTCGCGGGTGACCCGGGCTGCGAGTACTCAGCCGTGCCGGGTGTTCCCGGCGAGCAGGTCGAGTGCGTGTGGCAGCAGGTCGATGATCGCGCCCAGGCTCTCGGTCGCACCCCGGGGACTGCCGGGCAGGTTCACGATCAACGTCGCACCCCGGGCCCCACAGATCCCCCGCGACAGGTCCGCCATCGGTGTGACGGCACGTCCCGCGGCCCGCATCGCCTCGGCCAGCCCCGGCGCCTCGCGCTCGATGACGTCGCGTGTCGCCTCGGGGGTCACGTCGCGGGGTCCGAACCCCGTGCCGCCGGTCACGACCACGAGGCGGACATCCGACGCATCGGCGAGTTCGCGTAGGACCGTGGCGATGCGGTCGCGCTCGTCGGGCACCACCTCGCGCGCGGCGACCTCGAACCCGGCGGCGGTGAGTTGGTCGGCGACGGCGGCACCCGAGCGGTCCTCGCGGTGCCCGGTGGTGACGCCGTCGGACGCGGTCACCACGGCCGTGCGTGGATGGGTCGCCGAGTCGGTCATGGGCGCGCTCCTGGTCGTGCCCGGCAGCCTACGGGGTCGATCATGAGCGCCCCGATGGTTCCCACCGTCGCGGCCGGGCTCGTCCTGGCCGCCGGCTCCGGAGACCGTTTCGGCGGCGCGAAGCAACTCGCCGAGCTCGACGGGCGGCCACTCGTGGCACACGCGGTGGCGACGGCGCACGCGGCCGGCCTCGCGCCCGTCTATCTCGTGGTCGGCCCCGACCGGGACGCGGTGGTCGCCGCAGCCAGGACGGAGGGCGAGGTGGTCGTGGTCGACAACCTCGACCACGCCACGGGCCAGGCCGGATCGTTGGCGCGCGGCATCGCGGCGGTCGAGCACGGTCCCGACGTCGAGGTCGTCGTGGTGCTGCTGGCCGACCAACCGCGCGTCCGCGCCGACGTCGCCCAGGCGGTGGCCGATGCCGCCGCGTCGTCGGCCGACGGGATCGCGCGGGCGCGCTACACCGACGGACCCGGGCACCCGGTCGCGCTCGCCCGGCAGATCTGGCCCCGGCTGCGCGACCTCGGAGGGGATGCCGGCGCCCGCCAGTTGTTCGCCGGCTACGACGTCGCGACGGTCGCCGTCTCCGACCTCGTACCGGCCGACGTGGACACGATGGACGACCTCGACGCGCTGCGGCGTGGCCACCGCCCTGCCGACCCCCCGACGTAGGCTGCCCGCACGTCGACTCATCGCACCACACGAACCCGCGAGTACCTGATGCCACTGGACGCGTTGCCCCACCTGCGCTCGGGAAAGGTCCGCGACCTCTACGACGTCGACGAGCAGCACCTGTTGCTCGTGGCGTCGGACCGCGTGTCCACCTACGACGTGATCCACCCGACCGCGGTCCCGGACAAGGGCCGGGTGCTGACCGGCCTGTCGGCGTTCTGGTTCGACCACCTGCGCGAACTCGGCCCGAACCATCTCGTCTCGACCACCACCAGCGACCTACCCGATGCCGTCGCCGACGAGGCCGACCACCTGCGCGGGCGGTTCATGCTGGTCCGCAAGGTCGAGGTCGTGCCGTTCGAGTGCGTGGTGCGGGGCTACCTCGCCGGCTCGGGCTGGCAGGAGTATCAGCAGCACCGCTCGGTCTGTGGCGTGGACCTGCC
>JAGXST010000185.1 GCA_018335555.1 Actinomycetota bacterium
CCGAACGACAACGAGACCAGTGCGGGTGCGGCCGCGAGCACCGCGTCGAACAGCGGACCCTCGTGCAGCGACCAGAGCAACAGGCCGACGCCGAACGGGCCGCCCGGCCGGGCGATCGCCGTCTGCTCGGCCAGCCACGCCGGATCGGCATCGCCACGCACGCCCAACATGCCGAGGCCACCGGCGGTGCCGACGGCCGCGGCCAACTCGCCGTGGGCGACACCGGCCATCGGCGCCTGCACGATCGGATACCGGATCCCGAGCCGATCGCAGAACGGGGTCATGTCGCCTCCGCTTCGGTGGCCGCGCGCACCGCCTTCGCCTGCATGATCATGCGCCGCCCCAGCATGCAGACCCCGGCGGCGAGCAGCATCACGACGGCAGCCAGGCCCCAGGCAGCGGCGAACGACGCCGCCGAGGCGACCAGCCCGAAGGCGAGCGGTCCGATCATGCCGCCGAGCCACAGGCCGGTCTGGGTCAACCCGGTGGCGCTGGCGGCGGCGCCCGGGTAGTTGCGCACGACGGAGAACGTGAACAGGCCGTTCCAGCCCCAACCGGCGACGAAGGCGATCACGGTGCCGATCAGGAAGAGCACGGGCGGCTCCGCCACGGCCAACAACACGAAGCCGATCGAGCCGATGACGAGCATCGCGGCCACGCGCGTGATGTGGGCGCCCTCGCGACGATCCGCCAGCGCTCCCACCACCACACGCGTCACGATCCCGAGCACACTGCCCAGGGCGAGCAGGTAACCCGCGGTGCTGTCGCGGAAGCCCGCATCGACCGCGGAGGCCACCAGGAACACGCCGATGGAGTTCGCCGACGCCGCCCCGAGCATCGCGCCGGCGGCCAGGACGGTAAGGGGCAGCCGGTCGACCGGTGCCGCGGAGGCGACCGGTGTGTCGCGGGCGAGCGGCCGCGGCCGCCGCCGACGCGCCGTCCGGGGTGCGAGGGCCGGCAGCACGGCAGAACCGGCGGCCACGATGACGAAGGCCCAGCGCCAGCCGATCGTGAGCCCGATCAGCGGTACGGACACGCCCGCCAGCAGCGTGGTGATCGGAACCGCCGCCTGCTTGATCCCGAAGAACAGGCCCTGGCTGCGCAGCGGCACCTCGGAGGCGAGCAGCAGGTTCGCTGCGGGCTGGGCGAACGCGTTGCCGACGCCGGCGACGACGAGCATCGCGACCAGCAGTGGCCAGGTGGTCGCCAAGCCGGCGATGCCGAGCAGCGCCGCCCCGCTGAGCACGGCCGTGACCACGATGCCGGGGTAGGCGCCCACGCGCTGCACGAACCGGCCCGCCGGTGTCGACCCGAGCGCGGACACCGCGAAGTAGATCGTGGTCGCGATCCCGAGTTCACGGGCTCCGAACCCCAGCTCGGCTCCCATCTGCACCGACAGCCCGCCCAACATGTAGACCGGCAGCATCCCCTGTGCCGTGGAGACCAGGGCACCCGTGACCGCGCGGGGGGCCGTCACGGGCCCGTCCCGGGCGCCGGCGTCGTGGGGTGGTCGGTCAGGGTCGCCAGCAGGTCGGGGAGGTCACGCAGGTCATCGATCTCGTGGTCCGGCTGTGGTCCCTCGGGATCGAGGTGATGGCCGGGGCGACGTACGCGCACCACGCGGGTGGCGGCCTCGAGCGCGCCACGGGTGTCACGCGCGGACGCGGGGACGTGAACCAGGTCGTCACCGAACCGCGCGCGGGCGGCCCGGTACAGCTCGGGGTGAGGCTTGTAGACCTGCACCTGCTCGGAGGTCAGTCGCTCCTCGACCAGTGCCGCCGCGGCCGTCGCCGCGAGCAGGTCGTCGTCGATGTTGCTGACCAGCGCGATGCGGTGACCTCGCGCGGTGGCCCGCAGCCCCGCGGCCGCGTCCGGCCACAAGGGCCAACGCGGCATCGACGCGAGCAGGTGGTCGGCCAGGGTGTCGGGGTCGCCGGCGAGTCCGAACTCGGCTGCGGTTGCCCGCATCGCGCGCCGTGCCAGGACACCGAACGCGACGAACCCGACGACGCTGCGGTGCAGGCCCTTGTTGCGCCGGTCCCAGTCGACGTAGACCGCTTCGGGATCGACCTGCCAGCCGTGGACGCCGGCCGGCTCGGCCAGGGCCTGCGTTGCGCCAGCACGCGAATCGATGAGCGCGCTGAAGACGTCGAACGTCACGGCCGGTGGAAGCGTCATCCCACGTCGCCGACCAGTTCGATGTGGGTGCGCATCGCGGCCTGCGCGGCGGCCGCGTCACCGGCCTCGATGGCGGCGGCGATCGCGCGGTGCTGCCGGCTGGAGCGCGGCGGGCGCCCGGGCTGCGACAGCGAGGCGATGCGGGTGTCGTGGATGAGGGCGGCCAGATAGTCCATGAGTTCGGCGAGCAGGGCGTTGCCCGCAGCGGCGGTGACGGCCCCGTGGAAGCGTTTGTCGCCCTCGGCACCGATCCCACCGGCGCCGATGTCGGCGTCCATCACCTCCAGGGCCTGCCAGATCCGCCTGACGTCGGCGTCGGTCCGCCGTTGGGCGGCGAGCCCGGCCAGCGCCACCTCGAGGGTGCTCCTGGCCTCGATCACCTCCGGCAGGTGCCGCCGCTTGTCGAGCAGTGCCTCGAGCGCGAAACGTTCCTCGGGTCGCCGCCGCAGGTAGATGCCGTCCCCGTGCCGGATCTCGAGCACGCCGTGTGCCTGCAGCGAGGCGAGGGCCTGGCGCACCGACGCACGACTGACGTCGTAGCGCTCGGCGAGCGCCCGCTCGGTCGGCAGACGGGCGCCGACCGCGACGCCGCGTTCGGCGATGTAGTCGAGGAGCCAGCCGGCGACACGCTCGTACAGCGCGGTGCGCGCCACCACGACTGGCGCAGGCCGCACGGGGTCATGCGCTCCTGGCGATGTCCGGCCCATGCCGGCCCTCCCACGGCCCGCCCAGCCGGCCGCAGCGCGGCGTTTCGGGCGATGTCCTTGACACGCCGGAACGTAGCCATTATCACTGACCAATGTCCAGACCAATCCGCTGTGCGGAAGTTGCTCGTTCGCTCAGCGGATCTTCAGGAGGCGTGGGAGCGCCAGACGGTGGCTGACCGGTGCGCACCCCCAGCGCTACCGACACCGGTGTCAGGACGGACGAGGGAGAAGTCCATTGAGGATTCGCAGCAAGGCACTGCGGTCGGCCGCGGTCATGATCAGCATCTTCGCGCTGGTCGCCTGCGGCACCGACGGCGACAACGGCGAGGCCGCACCGGAGACCGAGGAAGGCGGCGAGACCGAAGAAGGTGGCGAGACCGATGGTGGCAGCCAGGCCGACGTGCTGGCTGCGATCGACGAGATCGTCGCCCAGGTCGAGGCCGGCGAGCTCGCCTACGACCCCGGTTCGGGCGAGGACGAGGCCATCGCCGCACTCCGCGAGGCCATCCCGCAACCCGAGGGCTACCCGGGCCGGCCGATCGAGATCCTGATCGGCTTCGGTGAGGGCGGCGGCTCGGACAACTACACGCGCAACGTCGGCCGTGACGCCGAGCGCATCCTCGGCCAGCGCATCATCTACAACAACATGCCCGGCGCCTCCGGCGAGGTCGCGCTCGGTCACATGTTCACCCAGGGCACCGACGGTTACACGATCGCGAGTTCCATCACCAACCAGGTGATCAACGACGCGCTCGGCATCCAGCCCTACAGTTTCGTCGACGACGTGGCGTTCATCATCCGCCAGCAGGGCCCCACCGAGATCTACTGGGTCCCGACCGACAGCGAGTTCGAGACGTTCCAGGACATGCTCGACTACGCCGCCGAGAACCCTGACCAGGTCCGAGTCTCGGGCTCTGGCATCGGCAGTGACGACGAGTTCCGCCTGCTCGCCCTCGGCAAGGAGATCGACTCCTCCTTCGGCTTCGTGCCCTTCGACGGTGTCGGCGGCCGTATCTCGGCGCTGCTGGCCGGCGACATCGACGTGCTCCACGAGACCGCCGGCACCGTGATGGACCTGTACGAGGACGGCCAGATCCGGCCGCTGGCGTACGGCGGCGACATCGTGTTCGAGGACATCGACCCCGACATCCCCTCGGTCGCCGACCTCGGCTACCCGGTTCCGACCGGTCGCTGGCGCGGCATGGTGGCCCCCAAGGAGGTGCCGCAGGAGATCATCGACTACCTCCACAACGTCTTCTACGCCTCGGCCCAACTGCCGGCGTACAAGGAGTACGAGGTCGAGTTCCTGCAGCACGTCGCCGGTGGTTACCTCAACAGCGCGGACTTCGAGGCCGAATCGCGTCGCGAGCGTGACGAGATCGCGGCGCTCGCCGAAGAGTTCGGCTATGACACCGGGCAGTTGCAGTAACCGGCAGGCATGACGATCGGTGACCGCGGCCGTCGACCCGGGTGGGAGTCCGGGTCGACGGTCCGGTCGTCGCAGTTCGGGAGCGCACGATGAGCGAGCAACGAACGGGTCGGGACGGCACCGATCTCGACGCCGGACCGCCACCGGGTCGGTTCGGTCGCAAGAAGCAGGAGATCGTCGTCGCGGCCGTGATGCTGCTCGGCTTCTTGTACCTGCGGATCCGACTCGTCGAGCACGTGCGGGGCCGCCGCGGGGCCGCCTACCTCGACCCTGACTTCTGGCCGGGCCTGCTGCTCAACGCGGGCATCGTGCTCGCCCTGGTCTACCTGGTCCTCGCCGTGATACGCGCCCGCCGTCCCGATCCCGACCTGCCGGCCGTACCGAGAAAGCCCGTCGCGGACGCCGCGCTCGCCGAGGAAGAGGACCACCACCACGACGTCGCACTCAGTGGCAACCCCGTCGCCCTCGCACTCGGGTTCCTGCTGCTGTTCGGCTACATCTGGGGCATGACCCGGATCGGGTTCGTGCCATCGACCCTGCTGTTCTCGGCGGGCTTCCTGGCGTTCGTCGGCGAGCGACGCTGGTACGTCATCACCGGCTTCCCGGTCGTGCTGCTGGGGCTGATGCTCTATGTCTTCACCCGGCTGCTCGTGGTGCCCCTGCCCCGCGGCCGCGGGTTCTTCGTCGAACTGAGCACCTACTTCTACTGAGCCGATCGAGACGCCAAAGGCGCAGCCATGGACTTCCTCACCGGCATCGGCTCCGTGCTCGAGCCCATGCATCTGCTGCTGCTGGTCGGCGGCGTCATCATCGGACTCATCTTCGGCACGATCCCGGGCCTGTCCGGGATCACCGCCGTCGCCCTCCTGGTGCCCTTCAGCTATGTCCTGGGTGCCGAGGCCGCCATCATCATGATGATCGGCGTCTACGTCGCGACCTCGACCGCCGGGTCGCTGGCCGGGTCGTTGTTCAACATGCCCGGCGACGTCATGGGGGCCGCGACCGCACGTGACGGGTATCCGCTGACCCTGCAGGGCCAGGCGGGGCGTGCCATCTCCATGGACATCACCGCCTCCGCCGTCGGTGGCCTGATCGGCACGTTGCTGCTGGTGATGATCGCGCCGCAGTTCCTGCGCATCGCCCTGCGGTTCGGTCCGCCGGAGTTCTTCGCGCTCGCGATCCTCGGCATGACGTCCGTGGCCAGCCTGGCCATGGGGTCGCTCGTCAAGGCGCTGCTGGCCGGAACCTTCGGGTTGTTGATGGCCACCGTCGGCCTCGACCCCGTGTCGGGCGCCGTCCGGTTCGTCTTCGGCGTCCAGCCGCTGCAGGGCGGCATCGACTTCATCCCCGCCATCATCGGGTTCTTCGCCGTCGCCGAGATCTTCCACGCGCTGTATTACGGGACGGGGTCGGGCGGTTACACCAAGGAGGACATCAAGAAGGTCCCCCGGTTCGCGCTGCCATCGCTGGCCGACCTCAAGTGGACCTGGAAGACGATGATCCGGGCCAGCTTGATCGGCAACTTCATCGGGATGCTGCCGGGCGCCGGTTCGACGGTGGCGGCGTTCCTCGGCTACGGCACCGAGGTCCAGATCTCCAAGGACAAGAGCAAGTTCGGCAAGGGCGAGATCCGCGGCGTCGTGGCGCCCGAGTCGGCCAACAACGCGGCGGCGGCCGGTTCCATGGTGCCGCTGCTCACGCTTGGCATCCCCGGCGGCGCCGTGACCGCCATCATGCTCGGGGTGTTCATCCTCAACGGTCTGCGCCCGGGGCCGCTGCTGTTCCGCGACGCCCCCGAGATCGCCTCGAGCGTGTTCGGGGCCCTGTTCATGGCCAGCGTCGTGGTGCTGATCACCGGACTGCTGCTGGTGCGGGTCCTGCTGCGGCTGCTGACGATCCCCTTCGAGATCTTCTCGACCATGGTGCTCGTCTT
This sequence comes from Actinomycetota bacterium, assembly GCA_018335555.1. Lineage (GTDB taxonomy): Bacteria > Actinomycetota > Nitriliruptoria > Nitriliruptorales > Nitriliruptoraceae > Egicoccus. Next base: position 6,248 of record JAGXST010000185.1, read on the forward strand.
CGCCGTCATCGGCACGTTCGCGATCTTCAACCGCCCCATCGACCTGTGGATCATGCTGGTCTGCGGCGTCCTGGGCTTCTTCGCCAAGCAGTACGAGTTCCCCGTGTCCGCGCTCGTGCTCGGCCTGGTGCTCGGGGACATCGCCGAGATCGGCCTGGTCAACGGCCTCAACGTCACGCGCGGGTCCTGGTCGGTGTTCTTCACGCGGCCGTTCACGACGGGCACGATGGGCATCGCGTTCGTGCTGTTGCTGCTGCCGGTCTTCTTCGCCATCCGCCGCAAGCGCAACGCCGAGACCGACGAACCGGTGTCCGAACAGCTCATCTGACCGTCGCGAGTTGCGTCTGCGGGCGCGATCGGGGACTATCGACCGTGTGCGGCCGCATCGGCCCCATGAGAGAACTCCCAGGAGCGGCAGGTTGCTGCGTAGCGAGATCACCTCGGTCGGACGTCTCGGCGTCCTGCCCCTGCACGTCGTGGTCATCGTTATGTAGCGCGTGCTCGGCTCCCGAGTACGCGCGAACCTCCCGGACCGGGGGGTTCTTGCGTAGGAGGGGCCGGACGCCGGGAGACCGGCGGTGCGACACGGGAACCACCGTAGGAGAAGAGCGCATGGCGGGTGGCAACGCAGGCAGCACGCCGGAGATGGTGACGGGGGCACAGGCCGTCATCAAGAGCCTCGAGGCGCTCGGCGTCGACGTCGTGTTCGGGTACCCCGGCGGCGCGATCATGCCGGCCTACGACCCGCTCATCGACGCGGACCTTCGACACGTGCTGGTCCGGCACGAGCAGGGTGCGATCCACATGGCGGAGGGCTACGCCCACGCGACCGGTCGGGTCGGCGTGTGCATCGTCACCTCCGGTCCGGCGGCCACCAACCTGGTCACCGGCCTCGCCGACGCGCACATGGACTCGATCCCCGTGCTGGCGATCACGGGCCAGGTGGCGCGTTCGGCGATCGGTTCCGACGCCTTCCAGGAAGCCGACGTGACGGGCATCACGATGCCGATCACCAAGCACAACGAACTGGTGCAGTCGCCCGAACGCATCGCCGGCGCCATCCACGAGGCCTACCACATCGCGCAGTCGGGACGACCGGGCCCGGTGCTGGTCGACATCCCCAAGGACGTCCTCAACGAGACGTTCGCGTGGTCATGGCCCGAACGGATCGACCTGCCGGGCTACCGACCGACCGTGCGCGGCCACGGCAAGATGATCCGTGAGGCTCTGCAGTTGATCAGCGAGGCCGAGCGCCCGGTCATCTACGCCGGCGGCGGGCTCGTGCGGTCCGGCGCCGACCAGGAGTTGTTCGAGTTCGCCACACGGTTGGGGCTCCCTGTGGTCACCACGCTGATGGCCCGTGGCGTGTTCCCCGACACCCACGAACTGGCCGTCGGCATGCCCGGCATGCACGGCCACTACAGCGGGGTGATGGCACTGCAGGAGGCGGATCTGCTGGTCACGCTCGCGGCCCGGTTCGACGACCGGGTGACCGGCAAGCTCGATGCGTTCGCACCGCACGCCAAGGTCATCCACGTCGACGTCGACCCTGCCGAGATCGGCAAGAACCGCGCCGTCGACGTCCCGATCGTGGGCGACGTCAAGGTCGTGCTCGGACAGTTGCTCAAGGTGCTCGACGACAAGTCGGACGCCGACTTCGCCCCGGCGGCCGATGCCTGGCGCCAGCACCTCATCGAGATGAAGCGCGAGCACCCGCTGCGTGTCGAGCAGCCGGACACGGGCGTGCTCAAGCCGCAGACCGCGATCCGGGCCGTCTACGACACCTGGGGCGACGAGGCGGTGTACGTCGCCGGCGTCGGCCAGCACCAGATGTGGTCCGCACAGGTGATCCCGTACTCGCGCGGCCGCCAGTGGATCAACTCCGGCGGACTCGGGACCATGGGCTTCGCCGTCCCCGCAGCGATCGGGGCGAAGGTCGGCGTGGGCAGGGACGTCCCGGTGGTGGCCATCGACGGCGACGGCTGCTTCCAGATGACCTTCCAGGAACTCGCGACCGCGGTGCAGCACGACATCCCGGTGGTGTTCTGCGTGGTCAACAACGGCTACCTCGGCATGGTGCGCCAGTGGCAGCACCTGTTCTACGACGACCGGCTCTCGCAGGTCGCGCTGCCGCAGGACTGCCCCGACCTGATGAAGATCGCGGACGCGTACGGCATCCCCGGATTCCGGGTCATGACCGTCGACGAACTCGACACCACGCTGGCGAAGGCGCGTGAGATCACCGACCAGCCGGTGCTGATCGAGTTCCGCGTCGATCCCGACGAAATGGTGTTCCCGATGGTGCCGAGCGGCGCCAGCAACGACGACGTGATCGAGTCCGCCGAGGAGTGGCGCGCCCGTCTCGCCGCCGCGGCCGACGACCAGTAGGAGATCCGCATGAACCGCCACACCCTCTCCGTGCTGGTCGAGAACAAGCCCGGTGTCCTGACCCGCATCGCCGGGATGTTCGCCCGGCGCAACTACAACATCCACTCGCTGGCGGTCGGTCCGACCGACGACCCGCGGGTCTCGCGCCTGACGCTGGTGGTCGGGGCCGAGGCGGTGCAGCTCGAACAGATCGTGAAGCAGCTCAACAAGCTCGTCCACGTGCTCAAGATCGTCGAACTCGACGAGGCCGACTCGGTCGTCCGCGAGATGCAGCTCGTCAAGGTGGCGGCTGAGCCGCAGCACCGCAGCCAGATCATCGAGCTGGCCGATGTGTTCCGGGCCAAGATCGTCGACGTCGACCACGACTCGATCACCATCGAGGCGGCGGGGGACCCCGGCAAGCTCGAGGCGATGATCAACCTGCTCGAGCCCTACGGCATCCGTGAGATGGTGCGGTCGGGCACGATCGCGCTCGCCCGTGGGGGCAAGTCGATCACCGACGGTTCCAAGGTGCGCATGCAGCGGGTCGTCTGACCCGGCTCACTAAGGTGCGAGGTCGCCGGTGCTCGTGGCCGGCGTCCAGCGACCAGGAGCCCGTTGCATGCAAGCCTTCCCCGCCGCCATCCCACCCGAACGGCTCCTCCTCGGGCCCGGACCGAGCCCCGTCCACCCGCGGGTGCTCGAGGCGGCCGGCCGCGGGATCGTCGGCCACCTCGACCCCTTCACGTTCGAGATGGCCGACCAGATCGTTGCCATGCTGCGCAGCGTCTTCCGCACGGCCAACGACCGCACCTTCGTGGTCTCGGGCACCGGTTCGGCCGGCCTCGAGACGGCCGTGGTCAACCTGTTCGAACCCGGTGACACGGTCATCGTCGGCGTCAACGGCGTCTTCGGCGGCCGGCTCGCCGACATGGCCCGGCGAGCGGGCGCCGAGGTCGTCGCGCTCGAGGAGCGCTGGGGGCGGCCCATCCCGCCCGAACGGATCGACTCGGCGCTCAAGGCCCACCCGGACGCGAAGGCCGTCGCCGTCGTCCATGCCGAGACCTCGACCGGTGCCCATCAGCCGCTCGAGGAGATCGGGGCGATGCTGCGCGACACCGAGACGCTGTTCATGGTCGACGCGGTCACGAGCCTCGGCGGCCTGCCGCTCGAGGTCGACGCATGGGGGATCGACGCGGCCTACGGCTGTACGCAGAAGTGCCTGTCGGTGCCGCCGGGACTCGCGCCGATCACCTTCTCGGCCAAGGCGGAGCGGGTCATCGGCGCCCGGCAGACCACCGTGCGGTCGTGGTATCTCGACCTCGAGGGCGTCTACAACTGGTGGGG
>JAGXST010000186.1 GCA_018335555.1 Actinomycetota bacterium
CTGGATCGAGGTGCCGGCCGAACGGCCCATCTTGGCGCCACCACCGGGCCGCAGTTCGACCGCGTGGATGGTGGTACCGACGGGGATGTTCATCAGCGGAAGCGCGTTGCCGACCTTGATGTCGGCGGTCGGACCCGACTCGACCACCGAGCCGACCACGAGGTTCTTCGGCGCGAGGATGTAGCGCTTCTCGCCGTCGTGGTAGTGCAGCAGGGCGATGCGGGCCGACCGGTTGGGGTCGTACTCCACCGCGGCCACCGTGGCGGGCACGGCGTCCTTGTTGCGGCGGAAGTCGATGACGCGGTACTTGCGCTTGTGCCCACCGCCGCGGTGGCGGCTGGTGATGCGGCCGTGCGTGTTGCGACCGGCCTTCTTGGGCAGCGGCGCGAGCAGCGAGCGCTCCGGCGTCGACTTCGTGACGGTACCGAAGTCGCTCACCGAACCACCGCGCCGCGCGGGCGACGTCGGCTTGAACTTACGAATGGCCATGATTGGAACCTCGTTGGAGGTCGTGCGAAGTCGGGGCTAGATCCCGGCTTCGAAGAGTTCGATCTCGTCACCGGGCGCGAGGGTCACGATGGCGCGCTTGGTGTCAGGACGCTTGCCGACGATGAAGCCGCGGCGCTTCTTCTTGCCGGGCCGGTTCAGCGTGTTCACGCTGACGACCTTGACGTCGAAGATGTTCTCGATCGCCTGCTTGATCTGGGTCTTGTTGCTGCGCGGGTCGACGATGAAGGTGTACTTGTTCTCGTCGAGCAGCCCATAGGTCTTCTCGGAGATCACCGGGCGAAAGATGATGTCGCGGGGGTCCTTCACTTGGAGACCTCCTCGGTGTCCTCGGAGCTCGCGAGCCGACCGGTGTCGCCGCCAGCTTGCTGCCGGCGCAGTCCGGTACCGATCAGGGCGATGGCCGCCTCGTCGATGACGACGAGGTCGCTGTTGAGTACGTCGTAGGTGTTGAGCTGGTCGACGGTGAGCGTGTGGATCCGCTCGACGTTGCGCAGCGACAGCAGGGTCGGCTGGTGCTTGTCCGCGAGGACCACGAGCACCTTGCCCTCGGCCAGGCCGAGCCCCGACAGTGCTGCGAGCGCGTCCTTGGTCTTGGGCGCGTCGAACTGCAGGCCCCGCACGACGGTGATCAGGCCGTTGTTGACCCGGTCCGCCAGTGCGGAACGCAGCGCGGAACGCTTGAGCTTCTTGTTGACCCGGACCGACCAGTCGCTGGGGGTGCGGCCGTGGGCGACACCACCGCCGACCCACTGCGGGGAGCGGATCGAGCCCTGACGGGCGCGGCCGGTGCCCTTCTGGCGCCACGGCTTCGCGCCGCCGCCACGTACCTCGCCGCGGGTCTTGGTCTTGTGGGTGCCCTGGCGGGCGGCGGCGAGCTGCGCGGTGACGACCTGGTGCATCACGTGCACCTTGACCTCACCGGCGAACCACTCGTCGGGCAGGTCGACGGTGCCGACCTTCTTGCCCTTGAGGTCCTTGACATCAATCGTCAGGTCCTTCTGCGTGCTCGCTTCGCTTGCGCTCGACATCAGGCCTCACCGCCCTTCCGTGCCTTGACCGCGGACTTGATGAACACGATCTGGCCGTCGGCCCCGGGCACGGCGCCCTTGACCAGGATCAGGTTGTGTTCGGTGTCGATGTCCACGACCTCGAGGTTCTGCACGGTGACGCGCTCGCCACCGGTGCGACCCGCCATCCGCTGGCCCTTGAAGGTGCGGCCCGGGGTCGAGGCGTTGCCGACCGATCCCGGGTGACGGTTCTTCTTCTTGACGCCGTGGCCGTCACCGAGGCCGCGGAAGTTGTGCCGCTTCATGACGCCGGCGTAGCCCTTGCCCTTGCTGGTGCCGGTGACGTCGATGACATCGCCCTTGGCGAAGGCCTCGACGGTGACGTTGGACCCGACCTCGGGCAGTTCGTCGCCCGCGGTGAGGCGCAGCTCGGCGAGCACGCGGGCCGAGTCGACGCTCGCCTTGGCGAGGTGGCCGGCCATCGGCTTGGTGGTGTGCTTGCGGGTGCCATAGGCGAGCTGGACGGCGGTGTAGCCGTCGCGCTCGGCGGTCTTGACCTGGGTCACGGTGTTGGGCTCGGCCTGCACGACGGTGACGGGGACGATCTGGTTGTCCTCGTCGAAGACCTGCGTCATGCCGAGCTTGGTCCCCAAGATGCCCTTGGAAGCCATCGGTGGCGTCTCCTAGCAGTTGGCCGTCATGCGGCTCGTGCGAACTGGGTAGCTGGTGTGTCGCAGCGAGTGCCCGTAGCGGACGGCGACGTGTTCTCTCTATGAGGCGCGGGGCCCTAGAGCTTGATCTCGATGTCCACGCCGGCCGGCAGCGACAGACCCATCAGCTTGTCGATGGTCTTCTGCGTCGGCTGGTGGATGTCGATGAGGCGCTTGTGGGTGCGCATCTCGAAGTGCTCGCGCGAGTCCTTGTACTTGTGCGGCGAGCGGATGACGGCCCACACGTTGCGTTCGGTCGGCAGCGGAACCGGCCCGGTCACGTGCGCCCCGGTCGCCTCGACCGTGTCCACGATCTCGCGCGCGGAACGGTCCAGGACCTCGTGGTCGTACGCCTTGAGGCGGATCCGGATCTTCTGATCAGCAGCCATGTCTCATCTTCTTCGTCTCCACCTGAAAGTCGTAGGCCGTGAGATGCCCAGCGACTCGGCGGTTCGGCTGGTCTTTGTCAACTTCTCGGTCGTGCTGGTTGCGCAGCTTCGGTGCGGTACCCGGCCGGGGAGCCGGCGGGCCCGGTGACCTCCGTAGGGAGCAAGGAGGGCGGGCGGGTAAGGCGACCGAAGGAGGTCACCGGGTCCGTCCGGCGGGCCGCAGTGCCAGGCCCGCCGGAGCGGAAGAACCGGACTACTTGTTGATCTTGACGACGCGGCCCGCACCAACGGTGCGGCCACCCTCACGGATGGCGAACTTGAGACCCTCGTCCATCGCGATCGGCTGGATCAACTCCACCGTCATCTCGGTGTTGTCACCCGGCATCACCATCTCCACACCATCAGGCAACGTGACCGCACCGGTCACATCCGTGGTACGGAAATAGAACTGCGGCCGGTAGTTGTTGAAGAACGGCGTGTGACGCCCACCCTCTTCCTTGGACAGGATGTACACCTGCGCCTCGAAATCGGTGTGCGGCGTGATCGAACCCGGCGCCGCGAGCACCTGACCACGCTCGACGTCCTCCTTCTTGGTACCACGAAGCAGCACACCGACGTTGTCACCCGCCATGCCCTCATCGAGCAACTTGCGGAACATCTCCACACCGGTCACCGTCGTCGAGGTCGTGTCCGCCAGACCGATGATCTCCACCGTGTCACCGACGTTGACCTTGCCACCCTCGATACGACCCGTGACCACCGTGCCACGACCCGTGATCGAGAACACATCCTCGATCGGCATGATGAACGGCTTGTCCAACGCCCGCTCAGGCTCGACGAAGAACGTGTC
>JAGXST010000187.1 GCA_018335555.1 Actinomycetota bacterium
CCGATCGCGCCGGGCCTGCTCGACCTCCAGGACGACCTGTCCGACGCGCTGCGGACCCGCGTGAAGATCAGCATGGGGCCGAGGACCGGCCGCCTGCAGATCGAGTTCGGCTCGGTCGATGACCTCGAACGCGTGGTCGCGGTGATCGCGCGTGGTCTCGAGGGGGATGGCAGTGGCCTGCCGGCGACCGCCGCCGCGGTCAGCGACGCGCACCCGGTCCGCGACGACGAGGAACTCGACGCCGTCATCGACCGCGTGGTGGAAGCGCCCGAGATCGACGACGAGCCGCGCTAGGTCTGCGCCGCCCGTGGCGTCAGGCGACGCACCTCGCCGCTGCCGTCGGCGAGCAGTGCCTCGGTGGCCATGTCGACGAACAGGCCATGCCCGGCGATGCCGGGTATCAGCGCCAGCTCGACATCCATGACGGCGGGGTCCTCGATGCCGCCGGGCAGGCGGGCGTCGAGGATGTGGTTGCCGTTGTCGGTCACATAGGCGGCGCCGTCACGCTCGCGCCGTTCGATCTCGAAACCGACTGCCTCGAGCCGGCGGCCGACCGGGCCGAGTGCGAACGGCACCACCTCGACCGGCAGCGGAAAGGTGTCGCCGAGCCGGTCGACCAGTTTGTCCTCGGTCGCGATGACCACGAACCGGGCTGCGAGCGACTCGACGACCTTCTCGCGCAGCAGCGCGCCGCCACCGCCCTTGACCAACTGCAGTTCGGGGTCGAGTTCGTCGGCACCGTCGACCGCGAGGTCGAGTTCGGTGGCCGTCGCCACGTCGAGCAGGCGGATCCCGAGCTCGCGACAGCGCGCGGCCGTCGCCTCGGAGGTGGGCACACCGGTGACGTCGAGGCCGCGGGCGGCCAGTGCGTCGAGGAAGTACGCCACGGTCGAGCCGGTCCCGAGGCCGAGCCGCATACCGTCCTCGACCAACTCGGCTGCGGCCTCGCCGGCGGCACGCTTCGCGTCACTCATGGCAGTCTCCGGGCAGGTCGTCAGCCCCGCCACTCGGCGAGCAACAGCGGTAGTTCGCCGAGGCCCTCGAGCACGAGGTCGATGTCGAGGTCGTCCGGGGGCTCCTGCAGGTGCCCCCAGGGACCGCGGCGAAGCCAGCAGGTGCGCATGCCGAACCGCGCGGCGGGCTCGATGTCGTTGTCGATGCGATCGCCGACGTAGAGCACGTCGGCCGGCTCGGCGGCACCGACCAACTCGAGCACGGCCGCGAAGAACGCGAGGTCGGGCTTCTCGCTACCGAGTTCCTCGGAGGTGATCAGCACGTCGTGGGGCAGGTCGAGTCGCCGCAGTTGCGCCGTGCGGATCGCGGGCTGGTTGCCGGCGATCCCGACCTCGAAACCGAGATCACGGAGCTCCTGCAGGCAGGGTCGGGCGTCTGCGTACACATCGACGTCCTGCAGCCCACCGAAGCGACGTTCGTGCTCGTCCACGAACTCCTGCCACTCGACGTTGGGGGCGAGGTGCGGGAAGACGACGTGGTGGTCCTCTCCCTGCGAGATGGCCGCCCCGAGGACCGACGCGAAGGTCAACGACGACACCCCGAGCAGATCGGCCCAGATCGACCACACCCGCGTCTCGTCGACCAGCACCTCGCCGACGTCGAAGATGACCGTACGCGGCGCCGGACCCTCGGGATCGGGAGCAGCCGCCGGGTCGAAGTCCAACTCACGCAGATGATCGTCGACCGCGTCGGGCGGCGGCGCGGCACTCGGGTCGATCGGGATCTCGGAGGTGGTCATGCCCGTGCGGCCCCCGGCTGGCTGCCGCCGGCGAGGGCCAGACCGAGCAGCGTGTCGCACAGGTCGCCGAAGCTCAGGCCCGCCGCCTCGGCCGCCAGCGGTACCAGCGATGTGTCGGTCAGGCCGGGACAGGTGTCGAGTTCGAGCAGCCACGGCGTGCCGTGGCGGTCCACGATCAGGTCGGCCCGCGAGATGTGGCGGGCGCCGATGGCCTCGTAGGCGCTGATGGCGGTGGCGGCGCAGGCGGCGGCTGCGTCTTCGTCGAGGCGGGCGGGCGCGTGGAACTCGGTTGCACCGGCCGTATAGCGCGCCGAGAAGTCGTAGGCGCCCTCCTTGGGCTGGATCTCGACCGCGGGCAGGGCTCGGCCGTCGAGCACGGTGACCGCCACCTCGGTGCCCTCGACGAACTCCTCGAGCAGGACGGCGTCGGCATAGCCGAGGGCACCGACGATGGCCTGCGGCAGGCCGGCGGCATCGTGGACGATCGTCAAGCCCAGCGACGAGCCCCCGGTGGCGGGCTTGACCACGACCGGCAATCCCAGCGCCTCGGCCACATGGTCGAGCACCGCGACCGCACCCATCTCGCGGAACGCCTGCTGGGTCAGGGTGACGCCACGGGGCGTGCGCAGACCGGCGCGGCGGTACAGGCCCTGGGCGATCGGCTTGTTCCACGCGAGGGAACTCGCCAGCACGTCCGGCCCGGTGTAGGGCAGCCCGACCAGTTCGAGCAGCGACTGCACGGTGCCGTCCTCGCCGGCGGAGCCGTGGAGGGTCAGGAAGGCGGCGTCGAAGCCACCCTGCTCGAGGACGCGGACGAGTTCGCCGTCGACGTCGAGCCGGGTCACCTCGTGGCCGTTGTCGGCGAGCGCATCGGCGACGCGGCTGCCGGACCGCAGGCTGACCTCGCGCTCGAGGGAGATACCTCCGGAGAGGACGGCGACGTTTGACGGCACGGGCGTACGACCTCCTGCTGGATCAGCCGACGCCGCCGCGGCCCTCGTTGGGACGCGACGCGGCGGCAGGGGCGTTGGCACCGTAGACGGCGCGGACCAGTTCGAGTTCGGCCTGGAGCAGTTCACCGAACCGCGCGACGCCCTCGGCGATGCGTTCGGGCGAAGGCTGTGAGAAGCACAGCCGCAACTGGTTGCCGCCGGACCCGTCGGCGTAGAAGCCACGACCGGGGACATAGGCGACGCGATGGTTGATCGCCTTGGCGAGCAGGTCCGAGGTGTCGATGCCGTCGGGGACGGTCATCCAGATGTAGAACGCACCGCTGGGCCGGGTCCAGCTCACACCTTCGGGCATGTGCTCGTCGAGGGCCGACAGCATCGCCTCGGCCTTCTCCTGGTAGACGCCACGGAACCGTTTCACCTGTTCGCGCCAGGGTTGGCTCGCGAGCCAGCGTTCGACGATCATCTGGGTCAGCGTGGCCGGGCACAGGTCGGCGGCCTCGCGCAGCAGCACCAGCTTGTCGCG
>JAGXST010000188.1 GCA_018335555.1 Actinomycetota bacterium
TGGGCACCATCGTGTACTACGTGGTCGGCTACGCGTTCATGTACGGCGACTCGATCGGCGGGTTCATCGGCTCGAGCGGGTTCCTGCTCTCGGGTGCATCCGGTGGCGGAGGTGAGTTGATCACCACCGAGATCGACTTCGCCTTCCAGGCCATGTTCGCCGCCACCGCCGCGACGATCGTGTCGGGGGCCGTGGCCGAGCGCATCAAGTTCGGCGCCTACCTCGTCGTCGTGGTCGCGTTGACCGCGTTCATCTACCCGGTCGTGGGAGCCTGGACGTGGGGCGGCGGTTGGCTGTCCGAGCTCGGCTTCGTCGACTTCGCCGGTTCCACGATCGTCCACCTCACCGGTGGCGCCGCCGCCCTGGTGGCGGCCAAGATCCTGGGTCCCCGCATCGGCAAGTTCGACCCGAAGACCGGCAGGCCCCGCGCCATCCCCGGTCACTCGATGCCGATGGCCGCGCTCGGCACGTTGCTGCTGTTCTTCGGCTGGTTCGGCTTCAACGGCGGCTCGGTGCTGGCGCTCGACGGCCCGGCCCTGTCCCACGTGATCGTCACCACCGCGATGGCCGGGTGCGCCGGCGGGCTTGCGGCCGCGATGTTCACCCGCGCCAGGAACGGCAAGTTCGACGTCGCCATGACGGCCAACGGCATCCTGGCGGGTCTGGTCGGCATCACGGCCGGCGCAGGCGACGTGTCGCATCTGATGGCGCTCGTCGTCGGCCTGCTCGCCGGTGTCGTCGTCGCCCTCGCGGTCGGGTTCGTCGACGCCATCCGGATCGACGACCCGGTCGGTGCCAGCGCCGTGCACGGTTTCTGCGGCGTCCTCGGCACCCTGTGGGTGGGGTTGGCCCACACCAGTGACGGGCTGTTCTACGGCGGGGGACTCGGACTGCTCGGCGTGCAGGTCGTCGGCGTGGTCGCCACGATCGCCTGGGTCGGTGGCACGGTCGGCGTGCTGTTCAGCGTGCTCAAGGCGGTCGGCTTCCTGCGGGTGTCCGAGCAGGAGGAGATCGAGGGCCTCGACGTCCACGAGCACGGTGTGCCGGGCTACCCCGAACTCGTGCACGGGGCCGGCTTCAGCAGCGGGGGCGAGTACGGCTTCGCGCGGCAGTCGGCGGCCGCCCCGGTCGGTCAGCCGGTCGAGGAGTAGGACCCGGGACGCAGCGAGAGCGGCCGTGCCTCGAGGGAGGCGCGGCCGCTTCGCGTCGGCCCGCGCCACCCGGTGGGGCGCACGGGTCGATGGATCAGAAGCGGGGCATCCGAAAGCCGTCGCGGACCTTGCGCGCGGCCGCGTTCTTGGCCGCGTACTTGCCACGGTTGGCCATGCTCTTGGCCGTCCGGCGGGCGCGCTTGGCCTTCTTCGGCTTCTGGCCGTCCTTGTCCTTGAACCCCTGGTTCTTGCGCTCGGCCACCGCCATCTTGTTGCCGTACTTGGACGGCTCCTCCGCGGCCTCGGCCGTGGTGGGCGGTGCCGCCGTCGCCACGGCGGTGCCGCCGGAGACGGTCACGACGTTCGGGCCGGCGGCCGCGGCGGCGGCGGGGGAACCGGCCGGGGCCGCCATCGCGGCGGCCGCAGCGGCGCGGCCGCGGGCGATCTGCTCGTCCTCGTCGACCTCGTCGAGTTCGAGCAGGTCGTACAACTCGCCGTTGACCCGCAGACCGTGCGCGACGAGGGCGAGGGCTGCTGCGGCCAGTCCCACGGGCAGGCTGAAGGCCGTGGAGCCCAGGGTCGCGACGAACCGCTCGTCGATCCAGCCGAGGCGGGCGAAGGCCCACATGAAGACGGGCCACGCCGCGAAGAGCGCGCAGCCGGTGAGCAGCAGGGCCAGGGTTCGCGTGCGCATCGGCGACCTCGAGATGCCGGGAGGGGCTATGGTCGTTCGACCGTAGCAGCGGGCCCTGCGGCCGAGCGGCGGTTTCGGCTGCGAATTCGCCGTCCGGGTGGACGGCCACCGGGAGGTCGCGAGTGCAGGGGACGCCGACACGGGTCAGCGGGCCCACGGGCGGCGGCGTGGTCACGGGCGCGGGGGCCGAGGCGTCGCTGCGCTACCTGCTGGGCCGCCTCGCGCTCATCGAGAGCCGCGTCCGCGAGGAAGTGGCTCGCCGCCGCGGCGACGACCCCGAAGGTGACGACCGTTTCCGGGGCCTGTACGTCTCGGATGCGCGGGTCGATGCCCTGCTCGCCTCCGGCCCCCCGGCGCCGGTCGCGGCCGGCCCGACCCATCAGCAACAGGCGACGCAGGTCGAGGCCTACGGGGACGAGGCCGAGGTGCAGGGGGCGACGCTGCGACTGCGCCGACTGGCCACCGAGGCTGGGCTGGTGGCCCTCGACGTCGAACTACTGCTCGTCGCGATGGCGCCCGAGGTCGACCCCCGGTTCGAGGCGCTGTACGGCTACCTCAACGACGACGTCTCCCGCCGCCGGGCCAGCCTCGGCGTCGCCCTGCAGTTGTGCGGGGTCGATCTGCGCTCGGCCGCAGCGCGCGGGCGCGTCGCTGCCGGCGCGCCGCTGCGACGGGCCGGCCTGCTCGAGGTCGAGGACCCGGACCGGCCGGAACTGTCGCGCCTGCTGCGGGTGCCCGAACGCGTCGTGGCACATCTGCTCGGCGACGACACGCCCGACGGCCGCGTGCGCGAGCTGCTGGGCACGGCACCGCCGGCGGAGGGGAGGGCGAGCGAACAGCTCGCACGTGCACTGGCCGGTGGCGCGGTACGGGCCTTCGTGCGCGACCCCCGCGGGTTCGGCGCCGAGTCCGTGGCTGCCGGGGCCCTCGCCGCGATCGGCCGGGGGTGCCTGTTCGTCGATCTCAACCGTCTCGACGGCTTCGACGACGTGGCCGACATCGCCCGGATCGCCGCACGGGACGCGAGGTTGCAGGGCGCAGGGCTCGTGGTGGGGCCCATCGACGTCATGGCGGCCGAACACCCGGCCGGCGTCCGTGCGTTCGCGGAAGCGGATGCGATCACGATCCTGACCGGCCGCGAGGCCTGGGATCCGCGCTGGTCGCGCGAGGTCCCGCTGCTGCTGGTCGCCGACCGCGCGGGCCGGCTGCAGCAGCAGGCGCTGTGGGACGCCGAACTCGGCGGCGATCTCGCCCACGACGTCGACCCGGTCGCGGCGACCGCCATGTTCCGTCTGTCCCCCCAACAGATCCGACGGGCGGCCCGCTCCGCTCGCCAGCAGGCCGCCGCGTCCGGATCGCCCGTCGACCTCGGGTTGCTGCACGCGGGTGTCCGGGCACAGAACGCCGCCGGCCTGCAACGCCTCGCCCGACGCATCGAGCCCGAGGCTCGCTGGGACCAGTTGGTGCTGCCCCCGTCGGTGGAGGCCCAGTTGCGCGAACTGCCGATGCGATGGCGGCAACGCGACCGGGTGCTGCGCGAGTGGGGGATGGGCGGCGGTGGCGGGCGGGGCAGCGGCGTCAGCGCCCTGTTCGCCGGCGGCTCGGGCACCGGCAAGACGATGTCGGCCGAGGTGATCGCCGGCGACCTCGGCCTCGATTTGTACGTGGTCGAGTTGTCGACGGTGGTCGACAAGTACATCGGTGAGACCTCGAAGAACCTCGAGCG
>JAGXST010000189.1 GCA_018335555.1 Actinomycetota bacterium
CGGATCGAACGGCTCGGACGGCTCGTCGCGGTGCTCGAACGCACGATGGAGGCACGGAAGATGGGGATCAATCTCGACCCGGACGAGATGTTCGAGGTCTTCGGCGACGCCGACCCCGGCGAGCACGCCGAGGAGGCCGGACAACGCTGGGGCGACACCGACGCGTGGCGACAGTCCCAGCAACGGACCTCGAGCTACACCAAGGCCGACTGGCAGCGGTTCAAGGACGAGCAGGAGTCGCTGGGTGCCGACATGGTCGCGGCCATGGACGCCGGCGTCCCACCCGACGAGGCGCGTGCCATGGACCTCGCCGAGCGGTCCCGCCTGCAGATCCACGAATGGTTCTACGACTGCCCGCACGCCATGCACGTCAGCCTCGGGCAGATGTACGTCGACGACCCTCGGTTCATGGCGACCTACGAACGGCAGCGGGAAGGCCTCGCCGTCTGGATCCGTGACGCGATCGTGGCCAACGCAAAGCGGCACGGGGTCGACGCATCGTCGCGGTCATGAGCGAAGCCGGCTGCTGATCCCCCACCGCCGACGCCTCGCGCCCGGCCGCTAGGTTCGTGTCCATCTTCCGAGGTGGCACGCAGCCCCGGGAGGCAGGCCGAGGGAAGGACGCGAGGTGTCGCAGCGGATCGACCGGCTCCGAGCACGACTGGTCGCGGCCGAGATCGAGGCCTTCGAGCACTACGGCGTCGAGCGCCACTCCGAACCGCTCGTGCTGGCCGACCCGCCGCTGACCACCCGTGTGCTCCGCGTCGGCCAGGGCCCGGCCACCGTGCTGCTGCACGGTGCGAACATGACGGCCAGCGTCTGGCTGCCGCTGCTTCCGCACCTGCCGGGCCGCAGCCTCTACCTCGTCGACCTGCCCGGCTGCGGTCTCTCGGAGCCGTTCGACCACACCGGCATCGACCTCGCCGCCCACCAGGCCGCGTTCGTCGGGTCCGCGCTCGACGCGCTGGGCCTGGAGCGGGCCGCGCTGATCGGCGGCTCGTTGGGTGGCATGTTCGCACTGCGCTTCGCCCTGGAGCACCCGGCGCGGGTACCGGCCCTGGCGATGGTGACCGCACCGGGTCCTGCGCTGCCCGGCGCACGCGTTCCGGTCCCGATGGCGCTGGGCGGGCATCCGTGGGTCGGCCGGCTGATGAACGCCATGCCCGCACCGTCGTCACGGATGACCAGGCGGATGCTGGCCGCGATCACCGGCCCGGACTCGGTGCGTGATGGCCCCGAGGCCATGTTCGACGCGGTCGGGGCCGCCATGGGCCTGGCGGGGCCGAGCAGCATCACCCTCTCACCCGAGATGTTTCGCTGGCGGACGCCGCATCCGCGCGTCACCGTCACCGACGACGAACTGGCCGGCTGCCGGGTGCCGACGCTGTTGCTCTGGGGCGAGCAGGACAAGGTGCAACCGCCTGCCGCGGGCGCACGCGCCGCGGACCTGCTGCCAAACGGCCGGCTCGAGGTGATCCCGGGCGGGCACGGCCTCTGGTTCGACGACCCGGTCCGTTGCGGGCAGATCCTGTCGGACTTCCTGCACGAGACCGCAGACGCGCCCGGCCGCTGATCCGCCCGCCGTTGACCCCCGGCCGCCGCTCGATCACTGGTCGAGGTCGAGGACGACGTCCGCGCGTTCGATGACGGACGGGCGGTGGGAGACCACGAGCATCGTGCGACCGCGGTCGCCCAGGATGCGGTCGAGCAACGTCGCCTCGGTCTCGGCATCGAGCGCCGCCGACAGGTCGTCGGCGACGACCAGTGCCGAGCCGGCGATGAGGGCACGCGCGGCCGCGACCCGGTGGGCCTGTCCCCCGGACAGCCGCACACCGCGGGGGCCGAGCCGCGTGTCGAGGCCGTCCTCGAGTTCGGCCACGAGGTCGCGTGCCGCGGCCGCGTCCAGCGCCGCGTGCACGTCGGCCTCGTCGATGTCCCAGCCGAGGCGGAGGTTGTCGTCGAGCGCCTCGCTGAACAGCGTGGGGACCTGCGCGACGTAGCTGGCGCGCGGGGGCGTCATCCAGCGGGCCGGGTCGACCACCTCGCCGTCCCAGCGCACCTCGCCCTCGAGCAACGGTGCGAGGCCGAGCACTGCGCGCACCACGGTCGTCTTGCCGAGCCCGACCCGGCCGGTGACGACCGCGAAGCCGCCGGCGGGCACGTCGAGG
This sequence comes from Actinomycetota bacterium, assembly GCA_018335555.1. Taxonomy (GTDB): domain Bacteria; phylum Actinomycetota; class Nitriliruptoria; order Nitriliruptorales; family Nitriliruptoraceae; genus Egicoccus. Next base: position 2,169 of record JAGXST010000189.1, read on the forward strand.
TCGATCGGCCCGATCCGCTGTCCGTCCGGCGTCTGCGTCACCAGTCCGACGAGTTGCAGCCGTGGGGCTGCCGGCGCGGGCGGCAGCGGATGCCTTTGCACCGGCGGCGGCGCCAGCGGCACGGGGCCGATCGGCGCGATCAACTCCGCGACATCGCGGGCGGCGACGGCACCACGCAGGCGCTCGACGGACACGTCGGCGTGACGGCGCACCGTCAGCCAACCGGCCCAGTGGCGTGGCACCCCGGCCAGCATCTGCGCGTAGGCGGCGAGCAGTGCCACCTGACCCGCCGTGAGGTCCTCGCCGACCACCAGGGCGGCGGCCAGCAGGCCCGCGCCGAGCGCGACGTCACCGGCGGCGGCGCCCACGGCCGACAGCAGTTGCCCGGCCACACGGTCGCGGACGGCGGTGACGCGACGTCGATCGCAGAGTCCGGCCAGGTGACGCAGCAGCGCCGGCGCCGCGCCGGCCGTGGTGACCGTCGTGACGGCGCCGAACGCCTCGCCGAGGAAACCCGTGACCTCGCTCGTGACGGCGCGGTCATCGGCGCGCCGGCGGCGCACCATGGGGGCGATCAGGTAGCCGCTGGCCGATGCGAGCAACAACGGCACCGCGATGGCCACGGCGACCAGCGGGTCGATCCGCGCGATCACGGCCATGGCGACGACGGCGATCGCACTCATCGCCACGAGGGTCAGCCAGTAGTCGGTGGCGCGGGCGACGTGCTCGGGGTCGTCGCGGAACAGCGGCATCGCCGCAGCCGCATCCATGATGGGTGCTCCGCGCCGCGTCGGGTCCGGGTGCAACTGCGAGCGCAGCACGTTGGTGCGCAGCACCGTCTCGGTGTGGCCCCAGAACGGCTCGAACATCCAGCCGACCAGCGGCAGCGACAGCGCCCGTGCGACCTCCAGACCGGTCACCGCGGCCAGCAGCATCAGCGCCGGGCCACCGTCGCCGAGTGCGTCGAAGAGCCGTTCCAGCAACACGCCGACCAGCAGCGGCGCGAGGATGAAGGCCCACCACAGGGCACCGCCACCCCAGTAGGCGCCCTTGCGCACGCCCATCATGTGCCGGATGACGCGCCACGTCGCACGTCGCTCCCCCGTCTGGTGCGTTGCCGTGGTACTCATCGTCCATCCCCGCGGGCGGTCGTGGCGCCGAGTTCTGCGGCGACGAGTCGCGCGAATCGCGTGTCGTCCTGCAGCAGCGCAACACGCGGACCCTCCTCGACGATCCGGCCGTGACGCACGACCGCGATGCGGTCGACCTGCTCGAGCGTCGCCAGGCGGTGCGCGACCACGACCGCGGTGCGCCCGGCCAACAGCGAGTCGAGGGCGCGCGTGACGGCCATCGCGCTGGCGGTGTCGAGCCGTGCGGTCGGCTCGTCGAGCACGATCAGGCCAGGGTCGCGCAGTAGCACCCGGGCGAGTGCGAGCAGTTGCGCCTCGCCGGCCGAGGTGCCGGCATCGTCACCGAGTTGGGCGTCGAGACCCTGATCGAGCCGTGCGAACCAGTTCCCCAGGCCGACGGCGTCGAGCGCCGCCACCAGGTCGTCGTCGGTGGCCGCCACGCTGCCGAGCAGCGTGAGATTGTCACGGATCGACGCCGACAGCAGTTGCACCTCCTGCGTGACGACCGCGACACGTCGACGCAGTGACGTCTCGGACACGTCGCGCAGGTCGACCCCGCCGAGGCTGACGGCGCCCGCACGGGGGTCGAGGGCACGGTGCAACAGGCGCGTCAGCGTGGTCTTGCCGCCGCCGCTCGCGCCGACCACCCCGAGGTGCTCGCCAGGTTCCAGGTGCAGGTCGATGACGCCGAGTGCGTCCTCGGCCATGCCGGGATAGCCGGCCCGAACGCCCTCGAAGGCGACCGGCAGGGCACCGCCGGGCAGTTCGCGATCGCCACTGAACGCCACCAGCGGAGCCTCGGCCAGGAGCGTCGCCAGGCGCGAAGCCCCAGCCCCCGCCTGCTGGATCTGCTGGATGTTCTCGGCCAGTTGCTCCAGCGGCCGGCGCGTGAGCTGGGTCGCCGTGAACGCCGCGAGGACCTGCCCGATCGTCATCGCCCCGGTTCGCTGCAGCAGGATGCCGCCGAGCAGCGCGACGGCACCGCCGCCCACCACCACCAGCATCGACGCCGACCAGATCGCGGTCGCGTAGACCTCCTGTCGGCGCCAGGGGGCGAGCGTGAGCGCGGAGCGGCGTTGCAGGTCCTCGACCGCATAGCGACCGCCACCGAGGGCGCGCAGCTCCTCGGCGCCACGCAGCCGCTCCTCGGCGGCGCCGAACACCTCGCCGGAACGCTGCCGGGCCAGAACGCCGGACGGCACCGCGAGGTCGCGCAGGCGGACCAGGACCCAACCGCCGGCCACGAGGACGACGCCGAGGGCCGCGCCGAGTCGCCAGTCCTGCACGAACAGCAGCACCACGACCCCGACCAGCGTGACCATCGCGGCGGCGAGGCGGACGACGACGCGGGCGAGCAGCTCCCCCACGCGGGTCGCGTCGCCGTCGACCCGGTCCACGACCTCGCCAGGCGTGGTCCGGCCGTGCCAGGCCGGACCGAGCGCCAGCGCGTGGGCGGCCACCTTCACGCGCAGTTCGTTGGCGGCACGCCACGCGAGACGCGCGCCGAGCCACGTCACCGTGAGGTCGGCGCCGTTCGCCAGGATCCCGACCAGGCCGAGTCCGGCGGCCAGCAACACCAGGTGCCCGACGGCCGCATCGGACGTGACGCCGTCCGCGATCGCGCCCAGCAGCAGCGGCCCGGCCAGGGGCAACGTGCCGGCGAGGACGACGAGCAGGCTGAAGCCGGCCATCGCACGACGGTGCGGGGCGAGGAACGATCCGATGAGCCGCCAGTGCGCGGCGCCGGCGTCGGTGTCGGTGGGCGCGTCGACAGGGCTCGACGCAACGGCGGAGGACATGGCGGGACCCGTACTGCCCGCCGTGGACCGCACGAAGCGAGCCGGCGATCAAAGCCGCAACGGCCGGGTCCCGTCAAGCACCTGCCCGCGCGAGCAGTTCGTGGGAGGCCACGAGACCGCGCGGCATGGCGGCCTCGACACTCTGCAACGTCAACGGCACCACCGCGGCGGGAACGCCCCGCCGCTCGAGGAGTTCGGTCAGCCACTCGAGGTATTCGGTCAGGATTCGCGGGTCGTCCGCCACCACGGCGGCAACCAGGAACTGCACCAGGTAGGCGAAGTCCTCGCGCGTGCGTTGCTTGGCCTGCGGCTTCAACCTCGCGAAGGGGGGCCAGCGCCGGGCGAGGTCGGCGTACGCACCCGAGACGATGGCATCCGACTCGGCCAGCAGATCACCGGCCTCGTCGGGCAGGCTCGGTGCCGCGCCCAACGTCGGCGGCGCGTCGCGCCACGACCAGAGCACGTCGAGTCCGATCTCCAGGTCGGGTGCCCACGCATCGGCGCCCACGGCCAGCGCACGCCGGTCGTCGTCGCCGAAGGCGCGGCCGGTCGCCAGCACCGGAACACCCGCGTCGCGCAACGCAGCGATGGACCGTCGGGCGCCGGGCAGGAACATCGGCACGGCGCAGCACACCACCGCCGCCTCGAAGTCCCCTTCGGCTGCGGCATTCGCGAGATGGTCGGCCGGGACGGAGCCACCGAGCAGCAGCACGGGCCAGTCCTGGGCCCGAAGGCCCTCGGCGACGATCCGCGCCGTCAGCGTGTGCCACTCACCCTCGGCGCACACCACCAACACGGGCTTTCCTTGCGGCGCGCCGTGGCCACCGTACGACGCGCGCAGACCCAGGACGCCGACGAGGGCGTCGACCACCGCCGTCGACGTGTGCTCCCTGGCAACCGACCACTCGTTTCGGTGCCACCGGGCCCCGACCTCCTGCTGGGCGGGGATGACGACCTCGGCGAGTACCCGCACGGCGCTCCAGCCGTCGGCGAGCAGGTCGTCGAGCAGTGCGAACGCACCGTCGACGTCGCCGGCGACGGCATGGCGCAACAGCCGCTCGGGAGCCGTCTCGGTCCGTGTCGCGCTCACCTGGCCACCACCTCGTAGCGCTGCAGTCCGGTGCGTTGCGGGCCGTCGGGGCCACGCGGGATCCGCTCGGACGAGCGCGCAAAGGCGTCGCTGGCGAGATACGCCCGAAACGCGTCCTCGTCGCGCCACCAGGTCACCATGACGAACCGTTCCGCGTCGGCGCGGTCCTGCCACACCTGCAGGTCGACGAAACCGGGCCACGATTCGACCGCTCCGAGCCGCCCCTCGAACGCCGCCAGCAGGGCGGCACGGCCCTCGGCGGGCACGCGCAGTTCGCTGACCGACACGTAGCTGCCGGGGGTCGGGGCCCCGGCGGCCGCACCCTCCACCTCGGCGCTCAGACGTTCATGCCCATCGCGCGCAGTTCCTCGCGGACATAGTCGGCGATCATGTCGGTCGACCAGGGCGGCGTGAACGTGAACTCGACCTCGACGCGGTCGACGCCGGGCATGGCACCCAGGATCACCGAGCACTGCTGGTGGATGACCTCGGTGAGCGGGCAACCCATGGAGGTCAGCGTCATCAGCACGTGGGCGTAGCCGCGTTCGGGCTTGGTGACCTCGTAGACCAGGCCGAGGTCGACGATGTTGTAGCCGATCTCGGGGTCGACGACGGCGCGCAGACCGTTCATCAGGTCCTGCGAGGACGGCATGCCGTCGTCTTCCAGCGGCAGGTCCTCGAACGGGTGCCTCGTGCGGCCGGCGACCGGGGCCGCTTCCCCGGCGGGGCGCTCGCCGGTGGGGGTGTCGGCCTCCGGGATGTGGTCGTCGTCGAGTGTGTCGATGCTCTCGTGCTGGCTCATGCGGCTCCCCCGTCGTCGTCGTGGGTCACGGTGTGGGCGTTGGCGCCCGACTGGTAGGTCTCGATCGCGTCGCGGACGGCCATCCATCCGAGCAGGGCGCATTTGACCCGGACCGGGAACTTCGCCACGCCCTGGAAGGCGATCCCGTCGAGCAGGTCGTCGGGGCGGGCGGGCTCGTCGCCGTGCATCATCCGTCGGAAGTCCTCGGCGAGGTCGAGTGCGTCCTTCAGGTCGCGCCCGATGACCGCCTGGGTCATGGCCGACGCCGACGCCTGGCTGATCGAGCAGCCCTCGCCGTCGAACACCAGGCCGTCGACCTTGTCGTCGGCCACCCGGATGCGCAGGTCCATCTCGTCGCCGCACAGCGGGTTGGAGTGGTGGACGTGCACGTCCTCGTCCTGCAGTGCCGGCGCGCGGTTCTTCGGCTTGCGGTAGTGGTCCAGGATGATCTCCTGGTACAGGTCGTCCATGCTCACGGCGCGCCTCCTGGCGGTCGCATCTTGGATGCGCTCATCGGTCGGGCATCTCGGATGCGCTCATCTGCGGAAGAACGAGCGGGCGGCCACGATGCCCTCGACGAGGGGGTCGAGGTCGTCGACGTCGTTGTACAGGTACAGGCTCGCGCGGGCGGTCGCCACCACCCCGAGGTGTTTCATCAGTGGCTTCGCGCAGTGGTGGCCGACGCGCACGCACACGCCCTTGGAGTCGAGCATCGCACCGACGTCGTGCGGGTGCACGCCGTCGATCGCGAACGAGATCGCCCCACCGCGCAGTTCGGCGTCGCGGGGGCCGTGGACGGTCACGCCCTCGACCTGCGACAGCCGGTCGATGAAGGTCTGCGTCAGCGCCGTCTCGTGCTCGCGCACGGCCTGCATGCCGATGCCGGTGAGGTAGTCGACCGCGGCCGCGAGACCGGCCGCCTCGGCGATCATCGGCGTGCCGGCCTCGAACTTGGCCGGCACGTCGTTCCAGGTGACCGACTCGATCGAGACGTCGCGGATCATCTCGCCGCCGGTCAGGAACGGGTCCATCTCCTCGAGCCGTTCCGGCTTCGCGACCAGCGCGCCGATACCGGTCGGACCGCACATCTTGTGGCCCGTGACGGCGTAGAAGTCGACGTCGAGGTCGCGGAAGCTGACCGGCATCTGCGGCACGGCCTGGGTGCCGTCGACCAGCACGACCGCCTCGGGATTCGCGTCGCGGACCAGGGCGGTCATCGCGGCCACGTCGTTGCGGGTGCCGAGCACGTTGGAGACGTGGACCATCGCGAGGAACTTCACCCGCCCGTCGGCGACCAGGTCGCGCGCCGCGTCGAGGTCGAGGCGTCCGTCCTCGGTCAGGGGCACGTGCCGGACCTCGAGCCCGAGGTCCTTTGCCGCGTACAGGAACGGCACGTGGTTGGCGTGGTGCTCCATCAGCGTCGACAGCAGCACGTCGCCCGGCTTGTGGTGGCGACGGACCCACGAGTACGCCACCAGGTTGATCGCTTCGGTCGCGTTCTTGGTGAACACGACGCCGCGCGGGTCGGCGTCGACGAACGCGGCCAGTTTGGTGCGGCCGCCCTCGTAGAGGTCGGTGGCCTCCTCGGCGAGCCGGTAGACGCCCCGGTGCACGTTCGAACGCGACCAGCGGTAGTAGTGGTCCATCGCCTCGAGCACCGGCAGCGGCGTCTGCGACGACGCCGCCGAGTCGAGGTACACCAGACGCGTGTCCGGGTGGACCTCGCGCGACAGGACCGGGAAGTCCTTGCGGATGGTCTGGACGTCGAGCGTCATGGTCGTCCTCGCTGGCTCGTCGGGCGGACCCAGAGAGCGTGCCCTGCGGTCAGTCTGGACGCCCGTGCCGACGGTGACAACCGTGGCACGGGCCGCGCCTCACACAGACGTCTTGAGGTGGTCGTAGCCGCGCGCTTCGAGTTCGTCGGCGAGTTCCGGACCGCCGCTGGCCACGATCCGGCCCTCGAACATCACGTGTACCTCGTCGGGGGCGATGTAGCGCAGGATGCGGGTGTAGTGGGTGATGATGAGCGTGCCGAGGTCGGGCCCCGACAGGCGGTTGACGCCCTCGGACACGGTCTTGAGCGCGTCGACGTCGAGGCCGGAGTCGGTCTCGTCGAGCACGGCGAGCTGCGGCTTGAGCAGGGCCATCTGCAGGATCTCGAAGCGCTTCTTCTCACCGCCCGAGAAGCCCTCGTTGACCGAGCGCTGCAGGAACGACTCGTCGACGTCGAGCGCCGCCATCTCGTCGCGCAGCCGCTGCATGAACTCGCGGATCGGGACGTCCTGGCCGGAGGTGGCGTTGACCGCGGTGCGCAGGAAGTTGGTCAGCGAGACGCCGGGCACCTCGACCGGGTACTGCATGGCGAGGAAGACGCCGAGGCGGGCGCGTTCGTCGGGCGTGAGCTCGACGAGGTCGGTGCCCTGCCAGCGGATCGTGCCGCCGGTGATGTCGTAGGCCGGGTGGCCGGCGATCGCGTAGGCCAGGGTGGACTTGCCGGACCCGTTGGGGCCCATCAGGGCGATCGTCTTGCCCTTGTCGAGGTCGAGGTCGACACCGCGCAGGATGTCGGAGCCGTCCACCTCGACCGTCAGGTCGCGGATCTCGAGGTCAGCCATGGGTCTTCGAAGCTTTCGGTGTGGTGTTCAGTGGTCGGGAAAAGGTGCGTCGTTGGTAGGTGCCTCGACGTCGAGCAGGACGGCGTCGCCGTCGATCTGCACCGCGAACGTCGGGATCGGGCGGGTCGCCGGCAGCGAGGACGGCTGACCGGTGTCGAGGTCGAACGAGGAGCCGTGCAGGCTGCACTCGACCTCGTTGCCGTAGACCATGCCGCCGTCCGACAGGGACCACTCCTGGTGCGAGCAGGTGTCGTGGACGGCCTTGACGGCGTCGCCGAAGCGAACCAGGCAGACGGGGACGCCGTCGATCTCGGCCTTGTACGGGACCGCCTCGGCCAGATCGGACAGGCTCGCGACCTTGGTGATGGCCATCGTCAGCCCAACTCGTCGCGCAGTGCGGCGTCGTTGATGCCGAGGCGGTCGAGGTCGGTGGCGGCGAGTTCGCGCTCGATGTGGGCCAGGGCGCGTTCCTCGACACCGGGCAGGTCGATCTCGGTGAGCACCTCCCGGAAGAAGCCGTGGACCAGCATCCGCAGGGCCTGGGCGCGCGGGATGCCACGTGCCTCGAGGTAGAACAGGTGCCGGGCGTCGATCTGGCCGGTGGCCGAACCGTGTCCCGCGGTGATGTCGGCGCACTCGATCTCGAGGAACGGCGTGGCGTCGGCGCGGGCACCCTCGGTGAGGATCAGGCTGCGGTTGTTCTCGTCGGTGACGGTCCCGACCGCATCCTTGTGCACGAAGACGTTGCCGCGGAAGACCGTGCGGCTCCTGCCCTGCAGGGCGCCCTTGTACAGCACGTCCGAGGTGGCCTTCGGCGCGAGGTGGCGCACGTAGGGCTGCAGGTCGAACCACTGGCCCTCGTCGGCGTAGTAGATGCCGAGCGGTCGGACCGAGGCGCCCGGACCGAGCAGGTCGCACTCGGGGCGCAGGCGGACCGTGGCGCCGCCCGCCACGATCGCCGAGTGGCGAACCTGCGCATCGCGGTGGGCACCGAACTTGTGCAGCGCGAGGTGGCTGACGCCCATGGCCCACTCGTGCAGGCTGACGACGTCGACCTTGGCCGCGTCGAGCGCGATGACCTCGACGACCTCGTCGACGAGCGCGTCCACGCCCTCGTCGGACGTGTGCTCGAGGTAGATGGTCGCCTTGGCGTGGTGGCCGAGCACGGCCAGCACGCGCGGCAGGTGGGCGCCCGCACGGCTGACGTGGACGTGCACGCCGATCGGGTCCGTCAACTCGACCTCGGCCGGCACGTGGATGAACGCACCGGCCGTCCAGGCCGCGTCGTTGACGCTGATCGTGCGGTCCTCGTCGGCGCCGGAGCCCTCGCCGGAGGTGGTCAGCGACCCGAGGTGGTCGCGCACCAGGTCGGCGTGTTCCTCGGCGGCGGTGCGCAGGTCGGTGACGACGACCCCGAGCGCGGCGAGTTCGGCCGGCACGCTGGCCTCGACGACCTCGCCGTCGACGATGCGCAGCTGGGCGGTGGTCAGCTCGAGCGAGGCGACCAGCGACGTCGGCACCGCGGCGTCGGACGACGCCTCGGCGATCAACGGGTGGCTGGTGTCGAAGCGCTTCGCGAACGGCGTCGAGCGCCAGAACTCGTCGGTGCGGCTGTCGGGCCAGGCCTGGTCGAGGAAACGCTTGGTGGCCGCCAGCCGGCGGTCGACGAGCCAGTCCGGCTCGCCGGCCGCGACGGCCCGCACGGCGTCCTCGGTGAGCCCGTCGAGCGTGGTGCCCACGGGCGTGACGGTGGGGGTGGTCATCCGATGGCGCCTTCCATCTCGAGCGCGATCAGCCGGTTGAGCTCGACCGAGTACTCCATCGGCAACTCACGTGCGATCGGCTCGATGAAGCCGCGCACGATCATCGCGGTCGCCTCGTCCTCGTTGATGCCGCGGGCCTGCATGTAGAACAGCTGGTCCTCGGACAGCTTCGAGACCGTGGCCTCGTGCTCGATCGTGGCGTCCTCCTGCTCGATCTCCATGTACGGGTAGGTGTCCGTACGCGAGGTGTCGTCGAGCATCAGCGCGTCGCACTTGACCGCGGAGCGGGCGTGGTGGGCGCCCTTCTCGATGCGGACCAGGCCACGGTAGGAGGTGCGGCCGGTGCCCTTGGAGATCGACTTCGACAGGATGTTCGAGGTCGTGTACGGGGCGGTGTGGACCATCTTGGCGCCGGCGTCCTGGTGCTGGCCGTCGTTGGCGTAGGCCACCGACAGCACCTCGCCCTTGGCGCCCTCACCGGTCAGCCACACCGCGGGGTACTTCATGGTGACCTTGGAGCCGATGTTGCCGTCGATCCACTCCATCGTGGCGTTCTTCTCGGCGACGGCGCGCTTGGTCACGAGGTTGTAGACGTTGTTCGACCAGTTCTGGATCGTCGTGTAGCGGACGCGGGCGCCCTCCTTGACGATGATCTCGACCACGGCCGAGTGCAGCGAGTCGGAGCTGTAGATCGGGGCGGTGCAGCCCTCGACGTAGTGCACGTAGCTGCCCGGCTCGGCGATGATGAGCGTGCGCTCGAACTGGCCCATGTTCTGCTTGTTGATGCGGAAGTAGGCCTGCAGCGGGATGTCGACCTTGACGCCCTCGGGGATCCAGATGAACGAGCCACCCGACCACACGGCGGTGTTGAGCGCGGCGAACTTGTTGTCGTTGGCCGGGATCACCGTCGCGAAGTGGTCGCGCATGACGTCTTCGTGCTCGTGCAGCGCCGTGTCGGTGTCGAGGAAGACGACGCCTTGCTCCTCGAGGTCCTCGCGGACCTTGTGGTAGAGCACCGTCGACTCGTACTGCGCGGCGACGCCGGCGATGAGGCGTTCGCGCTCGGCCTGCGGGATGCCGAGCTTCTCGTAGGTCTCGAGGATCTCCGGCGGCAGATCCTCCCACGAGTTGGCCTGCTTCTCGCTGGCCTCGACGTAGTAGAAGATGTCGTCGAACTTGATCCCGGACAGGTCAGAGCCCCAGTTGGGCATCGGCCGGCGCTCGTAGGCGTCGAACGCGCGCAGTCGCAGGTCGCGCATCCACGAGGGCTCGTTCTTGCGGTCGCTGATGGCGGCGACGGTCTCGCGCGTCAGACCGGTGCCCGACGTGAAGGCATAGCCCTCGTCGCTGTCGGACCAACCGAACTTGTAGTCCGACAGGTCCTCGGCGACGCGGGCCTGCTCGGCGCGGGCGTCGCTGACCGGGAGTTGGATCTCGGTCTGGCTCACAGCTGGTCTCCTCGTCCGGACGGCCCGGACGGCTGGGGTTCGCGGGCACGTGGCTCGCGGGCGGGGTCGTTCTGGGCGGTCGACCTGCGTGGCTGCACGCAGCAGACGCAGGCGTTGCCCCCCTCGGCGAGGGTCTCGCGTCGGGAGATCGTGACGTCGGTACCGAGGACGCGGGCGAACCCGGCGGCTTCGTAGGCGCACAGCTCGGGGTGTTCCTCGGCGGCGTCCTGGATGGCGCAGTGGTGCTGCTTCAAGGTGAATCCGTCACCGTCGGGGGTCACGGATGCCTCGTAGCCGGCTGCGGACAGGCGACCGGCGAGCTGTTCGAGCCGCTCGTGCAGGTCCTTGGCGGTGACGGCGTCGCGCAGACCGTCGACCTGGCGCTTCAGGCGCCAACGCATGAACGCCCGCAATGCGTCCCCGTCGTCGTGGTCGGCGAGGAAGTCGAGCAGTTCGGTGGCGAGCTGGTCGTGGCCCTGCGGGAACAGCCGGCGGGCATCGGCGGTCAGTGAATAGCGGGCCGCCGGTCGGCCGCGGCCCTGGTTGACCGTCTCTGCGGCGACCAGGCCGTCGTCCTCGAGCACGCCGAGGTGGCGGCGGGTCGCGACCTCGGAGATGTCGAGGACGCGCGCGAGCTCTGCGACCGATGCGTCGCCGTCGCGGCGCAGCAGGCCCACGATCGTGGCGCGCTGTTCGCCGAGCAGCGACACCAGCGAACGCCCCGCGAGGGGGGTCGTGGTGGCGGGCTCGGCGGGCATGACGGTCCTGGAGTCGCGGGCGGCGGCGAAGGACGGATATCGTGTGCGGCCGGCCCGGTGGCCCCCGGTGGCGCGATAGTTTCACAACATCCGTGTTGCGATAGTAGGACAGGCGCGCCGGCATCGCAAGGTCGCGGCCATGGCCGACACCCTGCCCCGGCGCCGGTGCCTGGGCCCTCGACGGAGCGCGCCGAGATGGTGGGCGTTCGACCGGCCGCGTTCACCCTGCGTGCAGCGCCCCTCGCCCCCCGCGCCAACCATCGACGCGCCACCCGATCACGGTTACGGTCGGCGACGTGTCCGCATCAGGTACGGACGTCGCCCCCCGCCACGCGCCGATGGGCTGCGAGGATGGATCCGAGTGACGGGCCGTCCCACCAACGGGTCACCCACCTGGGTGACCCAGCGGACACGGGCCGCTACTGGTAGTGAGCGCGAACGGCTCCGCCCCCCAGGAGGGCGTTGAGCCGACCGGTGGCCGCCGGAGGGTCCCGAGGAGACGCGAAGTTCGGCCCGGGCGGCCCGGGCCGGCACCACGACCACGACTCGACGCGTCGCTCGGGGCCCTCCCCTTTTTTCGAGTTGCCGCCGGTTCCTGTACCGATGGCAGCCGAGCGTCCGCATGGCGTGCAGAACTGGTCACCGGCGGCCCACGCGGTGCCCTGGGCGGGTGAGCTGGCTCTAGCTAGTTTGCGACGTCGGCGGTCGGTCGGACCAGCCGTAGTGCCAGCGCCGCCAGCATGGCGGCCGCGTTCGCCAGAGCGACGAACCAGAAGATGACACCGAAGCCGAGCGCCGTGACCAGCACGCCCATCAGTAGCGGCGCCGAGCCGCCGGAGACCGCGTTGACGCCCCACATCAGCCCCACGAGGCTGCCCTCGAGACGCTGGCCGTCGCCGATGTCCAGCGCCGCCACCTGGAGCAGCGAGTTGGCCCCGAACAGCACCGCGCCCAGCAGCGCGACCAGCAGGGTGAACCACGGGCCGTAGGCCACCAGGGCCAGCAGGGCCGCGAACGTGGCCTTCAACCCGAGGACGGCGACGATCACCGGTCTCCGGCCGATGCGGTCGGAGAGGCTGCCGATGTAGGGGCCGGCGACGATCCCGACGGCGGTCACCAACGCGATGTGGGCCGACACGCCGACACTGCCGAGTCCGACGACCTCGCTGAGGTAGAGCCCGAGCCACAGCACCAGGCCGCCCTGCCCGAGGCCGCTGAGCAACTTCACGACCAGCAGGATGCGCAGGCTGGGGTGGCGCAGGACCGGTCCGAGCGCGCTGAACTGGTCGCGGAACGAGCGCGGGTCGTCGGCCTTCTCGCGAAACGCCCGCCAGGCCGGTGCCCGGGCCAGCAACACCCAGAGCACGACCGTGACCGCGAGCACGAGCGGGACCGCACCGACCAGGATCGCCTGGGCGCCCACCACCACGAGCAGGCCGCCGACCAGCAGCGGCCCGACGACGTCGCCCACGCTGCCGGTCGAGCGGTGCAGCGAGATCATGAAGCCGCGTCGGGCCGGGAAGGCCTGTGAGAGCAGGCCGATGGCCGCCGGGTGCCAGATGGATCCCGACGCGCCCGCCAGCCCGGCTGCGACCAGCAGCAACAGGTAGGTCGGTGCCAGCCCGACCAGCAGGTAGCCGATTCCCATGAACACCAGGCTCAGCCACAGCACCGGGATGCGCTTGTCCGCGTAGCGGTCCAGCACGACGCCGCCGACCATGCTCGCCGTGCCGGACGCGACCTTCCGGACGGTGTCGACCGCTCCCGCCGTGATCGGGTTCAGGCCGAAGACCTGGTAGAGCTCCGGCAGGATGACGTAGAAGCCGTTCTGGTACAGGTGCACCAGCGCATGACCACCCAGGACGCCGCGCGTGGCGGCGCGGTCCTGGCTCGACCAGTCCAACCCGTCCGTGGTCCCGGCGGAACCGGTCGTTGCTCTCAATGAGGCCTCCACCCGATGAGCGCGACCGAACCTAGCCGCCCACGGTCGCCTGCCGTTGCGAGCAGGCGGTGACCCCGTCAGGCGACGCCGGCGGAGCGGCGGGTGAGTTGCTCGTCGAAGACGTACTGTCGCAGGTGCTCGGCGTCGATCTCGTTGAGGTTCTGGAACGCCACGACGACCTCGAGGCCGTCGGGCACCATCGGGGCCGAACGCACGATGTGTGCCTGTCCCGCGATGATGCCGTCGGGCAACCGCAGGTGGACACCCACCCGTTCGCCGTTGGCAACCTCGTAGCGGTCGGGCAACTCGATGGCGAGCCCGCCCTCGGAGACGTTGCGGGTCGATGCCGCCAACGACCCGAGTTCCTCGAAGGTGACCGTCACCTCGAGCTTGGTCTCGAGTCGGTACGCCGAGCGCCGCTGCGACAGCGCACTGGTGTGCACCTCGACGGTCCAGGACGGCTCGTCGCCGTCCTCGGTCGACACCACCCGCGCCTCTGCCTCGAGGTAGCCGAGCTTGCTCGGCCAACCGACCGTGACCTGCTGACCCTTCTTCGGGGCAACGGCGTCGCCACCGAACGCGCCTGGTGCGGCGACGACCAACCGTGCGCCCTGCTGCATCTCGACACGACTACGCCAGACGCGGTCGACGTGTTCGACTTCGAGCGCGACGACGGTGCCCTCGGCGGGCACGTGCAGTTTCCCCTCGGGGCGTGGTCGTGCGCGTCGTCGGCGAAGCATCTCGGTCCTCCCCCGGCCCACGTCCTCGCGGCCGGCACCTGTGAGGGTCGGCGGTTCTACGAACCTCGTCGGCACGACAGCGCCCGACTGAAGCTTCTGGCCAGCCCGACAGGACTACTGCTGCTGCTGGGCCTGCTGCTGATGTTGCGGCGAGGTCCCCGAGCCCGGCACCCCGCCCAGCGGTTCGCGGGCGAGGCGGCGCATGCGCACGCTGACGCTCAACTCGTGCTCCGCGGGTCCGGAGAACGCGCCGCGCAGGGGCGCGACGTCGTCGTAGTCGCGCCCGCGGCCGATGGTCACGTGACGCTCCCCGACCGGTTGTCGGTTGGTCGGGTCGAGCGCCAACCACCGCTCCCGGCGATGGCCGTGCTCCTCGACGGGGACGGCGACCTCGACCCAGGCGTGAGTCTCGACCTCGACCTCGGCCTCGACGCCCCCGTGACCATGCACCTCCACGTCGGCTCCCGTGGCGTCATCGCGGGTGAAGAAGTAGCCCGACACGTACCGCGCCGGGATGCCGAGGCAGCGGTACATCGCCACGGCGAGGTGGGCGAAGTCCTGGCACACGCCGCCGCCGGCGGCCAGCACCTCCTCGACGGAGACCCCGACGTAGGTCTCTCCCGGGGCGTACGCCAGGTCTGCCGCTCCCTCGTGGACGGCCATGACCACCTCCAGGACGTCGTCGCCCGCCGCGGCCGCGTGTCGGTGCGCCGCCGCGGTGACCGCCGGCCCCCAGTCGACGTGGGCGGAGCGTTCGAGCAATTCGTGGTAGCGGTCACGGAACCCCACGTCCTCGACCGCTGCGCGGGGCAGGCTCGTCTCGGGGCGATCGACCGCGCTCGTCTCGACCGTGGCGCTGGCGACCACCTCGAGCAACTGGTGTGGACCGCGGACACCGAAGGCGTCGACACGGGTCCCCCAGTAGTCCACGTACCAGGAGACCCGCGAGGAAGGCGTCGTGGTCACGTCGTAGTGAACCAACTGCTGGCGGTGGTCCGACGCCGGGCAGGCCCGCAGCTCGTTCTGCGACTCGACCACGGGTGCGGCGTACTCGAAGCGGGTGGTGTAGCGGACGTCGAGCCTCACGGACACCTCGGTTGATCGGTCGCACGAAGCGCTCAGGTCGTCGCCACGGCCTGCATGCTGCCGCCCGGATGGTGGCGGAAGAACTCGTCCGCGACCGCTTCGGCGACCTCGCCGACGCGATGCTGGACCTGCTCGAGGAAGTCGTGCAGCCCGAGTTCGAACAACTCGCCGACGTCACGGTACTGCAGCGATGCCGTGACCCGTCCGAGTGTCCTGGCCGCACGGCTCGGTGCCCCGTGGCTGAGCACCCCCAACTGGTGCATGGCGCTGCTCAGGCAGAACACCACGCTGCGCGGGAGGTCCGGCTCGAGCAGCAGGAACTCGACGACGTCGGCCGGATCCATCGATGCCCGGTAGCGGCGACGGTAGGCCTCGAATGCCGACGCCGACTTGAGCACGGCGACCCAGTCGTGGAAGTCGGCGCGATCGGTTCCGCGAGCCCGCTCGCCACCACTGGGCAACCGACCCGTCGGGCCGGCGAGCTTCTCGAGTTGCTGGTGGCGGACGTCGATCAACCGGCAGGTCATCTCCGCCCTCTCCAGCACCCGACCCAGCGCCATGAAACGCCATGCGTCGTCGCGGGGCATGGTCTCGCTGGCCACCCCGTAGATGCCCATGCATGCCCGGCGGATCATCCCGAACAGCTCATAGGGCTGCTCTGCCAGTTCCTGGCGCAGGTCCCGGGCCCCAAGGCCCAGGTGGAGGTCGTTGATCGACGCCCACAGCTCGGACGAGATGAGCTCACGGACCGAGCGGGCGTTCTCCCGCGCCCGCAGGATCGAGGTGACAATCGAGTTCGGGTTGTCCCGGTCGAGCACGAGGAATTCGATCACCGGGACCGGTTCGATCGGCCGCTCGCCATACGCCGCGCGTAGGTGCAACACCTCGAGCAGTTGCGTCCACGAGGCCTCGATCTCCCCGGACGTCGACTCGAGCAGCGTGTGGTAGGTGACGTCCACCATGCGGGTCGCGTCCTCGGCTCGCTCGACGTAGCGGCCGGCCCAGAACAGGTTCTCGGCGAGTCGTGCGAGCATCGACGCTCCTACGCTCCGGTGGGTTGCCCGTCGAGGACCCACGTGTCCTTCGATCCGCCGCCCTGCGACGAGTTGACGACCAGCGACCCCTTCCGCAGTGCGACCCTGGTCAGCCCGCCGGGAATCACCTCGACGGTCTCGCCGGCGATCGCGAACGGCCGCAGATCGACGTGCCGACCCTCGAACCCCTCGCCGACCAGCGTGGGATGGCGCGATAGCGACACCACCTCCTGGGCGATGTAGCCACGCGGGTCGGCCTCTATGCGGTCGCGGAAGATGGCGATCTCCTGGTCGCTGGCGTGCGGACCGATCAGCATCCCGTAGCCGCCCGAGGCCGCGACGGGCTTCACGACCAGTTCGTGCAGCCGGGCGAGGACGGCCTCGCGTTGCTCGCGCTCCCACAGTAGGTAGGTGTCGACGTTGGGCAGGACCGGATCCTCGCCGAGGTAGTAGCGGATCAGGTCGGGGACGAACGCGTACACGGCCTTGTCGTCGGCGACGCCGTTGCCGACCGCGTTCGCGATCGTGACGTTGCCGACACGCGCCGCCGACAACAGGCCCGGCACGCCCAGCGCGGAGTCGGGACGGAAGACGACCGGGTCGAGGAAGTCGTCGTCGATGCGCCGGTAGATGACGTCGACACGCTGCAGGCCCCGCGTCGTGCGCATGTAGACCACGTGCTCGTCGACGACGAGGTCGCGCCCCTCGACCAGTTCGATACCCATCTGGCGCGCGAGGAAGGCGTGTTCGAAATAGGCGGAGTTGAACTGGCCGGGGGTCAACACGACCGCGGTCGGGTGCTCACCGGCGGCCGGCGGCGCCACCTCGCGCAGCGCCCGCAGCAGCGACGGCCCGTAGTGGTCGACGGGCCGGACGCGCTGCTGGGCGAAGGCGACCGGCAGCACCCGCGTCATCGCCGCCCGGTTCTCGAGGACGTAGGAGATCCCCGACGGGTTGCGCAGGTTGTCCTCGAGCACGCGATAGGTGCCGTCGACGTCACGGACCAGGTCGACGCCGGAGACGAGGCAGCGCGCGGCATGTGGAACGGGGATCCCGAACGCCTCGCGACGGAACCCGTCCGCGGTGTGGAGCAGCCAGCGCGGGACCACGCCGTCGTTGACGGCCGCCTGCTCCCCCACGTAGAGGTCGTCGAGGAAACGGTTGAGCGCGGTGACCCGCTGCGCCACCCCCTGCTCGACGGTCGCCCACTCGTCGACCGGGATGATGCGCGGCAGGAGGTCCATGGGGAAGGTGCGCTCGACGCCCTCGTCGGCCGAGTCCGGACCCGACGCGTCGCCGTACACGGTGAAGGTGATGCCCTGTGAGCGGAAGATGCGGTCGCGGATCACCTCGCGGCGGTCGAGGTCCTGCGGCGTGAAGGAGCGCAGGCGGGCAACGAGTTCCCGGTAGTGGGGGCGCACCTCACCCGTGGGCCCGAACACCTCGTCGAAGAAGCGCGGCCCACCGGGGTCGTAGTCGTCGAAGAGCGCCGTCATCGGCGAGACCCTAGCGCCCGCGGCGAGCGGCCATCGCGCGTACCACCGACGGGTGCTCGCCCCCCGTGCGTCGGCGCCGACGGGTCGAGCGACAACCGTGGGCGCTGTGCGAGCGGCGGCACGACGTGCGCTACGACAGCGCTCGTTGGCGCTACCGTCGCGCACGCCCGGAGAAGTGTCCCTCGTCGACGAGGGGCCCAGAGGGCAGGGACAGACACACCGTGGGTGGTTCGCAGCTCCGATCGCGTGCCGACGCATTCACGCCGGACGGCCATCTGGCGTGCTCCGACGAGCGCGAGTTCGCCGTCGCGATGGAGCACCTCGACAACCTGCTCCGCGCCGCTGCGGCCATGCTCGGCGCGGCCGGGCACCAGGCAGCCGTGCTGTCCTGCGACGCCGCCGGGTGCCTGCTGTGCGACATCGGCGACGGCCCGACCCTGTGCGCTCTCGCCCACGAACTGGTCGGCGAGCGACCGCCGCCGACGACCTCGACCTCGGCGCTGCAGTTGGTCGTGGCGCAGTTCCGCGCCGCCCTGCCCGATGCGATGGACGCGGTGCGCGCCTGCCGGCAACGCGCCCACCCGAGCGGCACCTGCTGGTTCTCGCCCGAGCCCGGTCGTGACACCTGCGGCGCGGTACTGCGCGCCGCCCACGAGTTGTGCTGAGGCGCTAGTAGCGCGACTCCCGGTGGGTCGAGCGCGGGACCGCCTGCCACGCGGCCCCGAAAGCGGCCGCGGCCTGCTCGCCGCGCAGCAGCGCCAGCGTCTGGAAGCCGGCGTCCCAGCCGACCTCGGCGATGAGCAGATGGGCTGCCACGGCAGGCGGGTGCCGATGGAGCAGCGCCGCCGCACGCGCCATCAGGGAGGTGGTTCGCCGGTCGTCCACAGGGGTCCTCGTTCGTGTCGCTCTCGTCGGTCCCAACGACTCAGCACGGCGGACGGACCGGCCGGACGTACAGCTGAGCAGGGGACGCTCACCGACAGCTTCACCCGCGTCGGGCACGTCAAGCCCGCGCCCGACCGTGCCGATAGGACACCCAACGGATCACCGCATGTCCGATGGTGCGTAGTGAGAGTCCGGGGGCCAAGACGATGGACGAAGCACCGATGCAGCACCGACCGACCCATGTCACGGGTGACCACGACCCCGAGGCGAAGCGCCACGTGGTCGCACACCGCGAGGGTGTCGTACGGCGACTGCTGCACGCCGGCCTGTCGGTCCGACTGCTGCGCCTGCTGTTGCCGGAGTGGAGCGGTCTGATCGAACGGGTCGCGAGCGTCATGCCGGCCCTGTCGGAGGCACCGGCCGAAGCGAGCGCCTGACGTCGGATTCCCGCCTGGGTCCCCTGTCTCGC
>JAGXST010000190.1 GCA_018335555.1 Actinomycetota bacterium
CCGGCTCGTGGCCCGCCGCGCACGCGGCGCGGAGGCGGATCCCACGGCCGGCTCCCGCCTCCATGGTGCCGCGGGGTGGTGGTACGCGGTGAACCTGGCCGGCCGCTTCCACCGCCACGTCCGACCCCGGTTGCGCCGAGGTGGCGTGGTCGTCGTCGACCGCTATGTCGACGACCTCGCGGTGATGCCGGGTGCATCCCGGCGTAGCCTCGCGCTGGCCCGCCGTCTCGTTCGCCGGCCCGACATCCTCGTGCTCGTCGAGACCCCACTGGCGACGGTTGCGGCGCGTCGCCCAGGGCAGCCCGCCGCACGACTCCGCTTCGAGATGGAGCGGTTCCGACATCTCTCGGCCGCACAACCCCCCGAGGTCACGGTCGTCCGTGTCGCGGGTGACGACGACCACCTCGCCGGCGGGGCGCAGGAGGTCGTCACGGTCGTCACCGATGGCCTGCGCTACCGTCTCGCGGCCGGTCGTCACCGTGACAGCCGCCACCGGTGAGTCGCGCGACCCGCCGCCTGCTGCTCGCGGTCGGGGTGGTCGCGCTCCTCGGACTGGTCGTGGCCCGAGTCCTGGAGAGCACCTCGCCGTCCTCGAGTTGTGCCGATCCCGCGGCACCCCTCGCCCCGCCCGACGGGTGGGAGGCGGTGCCCGCGGCTGCCGTCGGCCACGGGGCGCTCCGCTCGTTGCAGCTGGCGACCGATGGGCCCGAAGACCTGCGCAGCGCCCGGTTCCTGCTGGTGCGGATCGCCACCGACGGGGGGGCGCCGCCGGAGATCTACCTCGACACGGTCGGTGGTCGGGAGCGTGGCGGCTGGACCTACCAGTCAGCCCTCTCGGCGTCCGCGTGGAACCTCATGGTCGAGAGCGACGGGCGCATCTTCCGACACGACGGCGGCCCGACGACCTGGTCGTGGCAGGAGGCCGAGGCGACGGCGGGCTATCGATGGCAGGCGCACGGCACGGCGGTGGTGGTCTGCATCCCGGTGGACCTGCTCGCCACGGACGGCACGCTCCCCTCGCGCGTCCGGGTCGCCGCGCAACGCGACGACCGCTGGCTCCCCGCACCTTTCCTGGCCGGTGCCGCCCTGCCGCCGGCCACCCCCACACTGGGCGTCGCGCAGGTCAGGGCCCCTGGCCGCCTCGCGTTCGCGTATCAGTGGGCGCCGTGGGCGGTCCGCGATGCCGACCCCGCCGGGCTCGACCTCACCCGCGCCAGTCAGGTCTACGGCCGGTTCGACCATGTCGTCTTCGGTGCCGGGCTCCAACGACCCGACCACCCCTCCCATGCGAACACCGAGCGCCTGGTCCGACAACTGGCCGAGGACCACCCGGGCCAGGAGCGGTGGGGCTACGTCTCGATGCTCCGCGAGGCCGACGACTGGTACGGACACGCCGGCGTCGCCCGCCGTATCGACCAGTGGGCCCGGCTGCCCGTCACCGGGATCTTCCTCGACGAGTTCGACCTGTGCGACGCCGCATGGGCGGATTGCGGGATCGCCCCCGACGGCTCCGCGCGACGAGCGACGCGCGAGCGCCAGCGGGCGGCCGTCGAGCATGCCCATGCCCGCGGCCTGGCGGTGTTCGCGAACGCACACTCGGCGCATGGCGTCCTCGTGAGCCACGCCGGCGATCCGACGCCGCTCGGTCCTGGGAGCGCCGACCGTCCGGCCGACATGTACCTGCTCGAGAACCCGACGGTCTGGGACGGGCGCTGGTGGACCGGCCTCGACCTCGCCGCTGCACTCGCCCGGTTCCACGATGCTCCGGTGCTGGCGCGCGGTGCGGGCGTCCGACTGGCCGTCGTGGACACGGGTGCAGGTGCGATCCGTGACACGGCCGACACGACGCAGGAGTACGCGGCGAGCTGGTGGCGGGCCGTTCAGGCCGGCGCCGCGGCGCACGGCTTCACGAACGCGGTCTACTCGGCCAGCGACGAGCTCGGCACCAACCTCGCCCTGCTCGGCCCGCCACCCGACGGCGTGGGCCTCGACGAACGCGGCTGGCGTTTCGCGGGTCCGCCGGTCGTGGTGGACGGCGGCGTGACCCTTGCCCGCCCGGTCGTCGACACCGAGGGGCACACGATCGGCGAGCTTCGCACCACCTTCGATCCGGATGTCGGCACGGTCACGGTGACGCCGCCACGTCCGAACTGATCCGGACGGCACGCGTGGGCGGCCGGCGGAATGCGAGCGCGGCGGCGAACGTTCGGACCATCGGCCACCTTGAGGTGGCGCACTCGCGGCCGACAACGGTCAGAGTGAGATCTGCGCCCCCGCCTGTAGCACCTCGCGGTGCGGCGCGACACGCGAGTAGAAAGGAAGAGGTGATGACACAGGACGCGCATCAGAGCCGCCCGGTCACCTACCCGCCACACGTCGTGGCACTGTGCCTGGCCGACCTCGGCTGACGGCACGACCAAAGCGAAGCGCCGCGCCCCTCAGGGCGCGGCGCTGTTGCATTGGCGGACGGTCAGAGCATCTCGGCGACGGCCTCGCGTTCCTGCTCGAGTTCTGCGACCGAGGCACGGACCTTGCCGTCGACGAACTCGCTGAGCTCGATGCCCTGCACGATCTG
Organism: Actinomycetota bacterium; assembly: GCA_018335555.1. Lineage (GTDB taxonomy): Bacteria > Actinomycetota > Nitriliruptoria > Nitriliruptorales > Nitriliruptoraceae > Egicoccus. The sequence goes on from JAGXST010000190.1 coordinate 2,576, forward strand.
GTAGCCGCCCCGGCCGTCGGTCGTGACCGGGAAGCCCGAGATCAGACCCTCGGGAACGCCGTAGGAGCCGTCGGAGGGAACGGCCATGGACACCCAGTCACCGTCGGCCGTCGGTCGGCCGCCGCACCAGTTGGCGACGTGGTCGACCAGCGCGTTGGCAGCCGAGGCCGCCGACGACGCGCCGCGGGCCTTGATGATGGCGCTGCCGCGCTGCTGCACGGTCGTGAGGAACTCGCCCTCGAGCCAGTCACGGTCGGTGATGACCTCGGTGGCCGGACGACCGCCGATCCTGGCATTTTCGAAGTCGGGCATCATCGTCGGCGAGTGGTTGCCCCACACCGCGAGGTTGGTGACCTCGCGGACCGGCACGCCGGCCTTCTCGGCCAGCTGCGACTTCGCACGGTTCTCGTCGAGACGGACCATGGCGGTGAACCGGTCGGTCGGCACGCCCTCGGCGTTCGCCGCCGCGATCAGCGCGTTGGTGTTGGCGGGGTTGCCCACCACGGCGACCTTGAGGTCGGACGCGCCGGCTGCCGCCAGGGCCCTGCCCTGACCGGTGAAGATCCGGCCGTTGTCCTTGAGCAGGTCGGCGCGCTCCATGCCCTCGCCTCGCGGCTTCGCGCCGACGAGGCACGCGACGTTGATGCCGTCGAAGGCGGTCTCGGCCTGGTCGGACATCTCGATGCCGGTCAGCAACGGGAAGGCGCAGTCGTCGAGTTCCATCGCCACGCCCTCGAGCGCACCGAGGGCCGGGGTGACCTCGAGCAGGCGCAGTTCGACGGGCGTCTCGGGCCCGAACATCTGGCCGGAGGCGATGCGGAACAGCAGTGCGTAGCCGATCTGGCCGGCTGCACCGGTGACGGCGACACGGACGGGCGAGCTCATGTATGGCTCCTGTGACGTGGATCTGTCGGGAGGTGATGCGACGCTGCCTGCAGCCTAGTGGTCGGCACCGCGTAGCCTTCAGGCGAGACTGGATGGACGTATGACCCCTGGTTGGCTGCAGCGGCTGTTCGCCGCCACCTACGATCCGATGCTCGCGCGCTACGAGCGGCGCGGCCTGGCCGAGCTGCGTCGCGGCCTGCTCGCCGACCTCGAGGGCGCGGTCGTCGAGATCGGGGCGGGGACCGGTGCCAACCTGGTGCACTACGGGCCGGGCGTGTCGCGCGTGACCGCGATCGAACCGTCGGGCCCGATGGGCGAGCGTGCCCGTCGGCGCGCCGACGGTTCGGGCGCGTCCGTCGAGGTGGTCAGGGCGCCGGCCGAGCGGCTGCCGCTGCCGGACGCGTCGGCCGACGTGGTCGTCTCCACGCTGGTGCTGTGCTCGGTCCGCGACGTCCCCGCAGCTCTCGGCGAGGCGCGCCGGGTCCTGCGTCCCGGGGGCCGGTTCGTACTGCTCGAGCACGTGGCCGGGGAAGGCAGCACGTTGCGGATGCAGCGCCTGCTCGAGCCGGTCTGGAAGCCGCTTGCCGGCGGCTGCCACCTCACGCGCACGCCGCTGACATCGCTGGCCGCGGCCGGCTTCGACACCTCGGGGATCAGGGCGGTGCGTCTGCCGATGGCCGGGCCCGTCCGACCCGGCCTCGCCGGCGTCGCCGTCGCGCCCTGACCGCTGTTCTCAGCGGCGCGGCAGACCCCGCCGTGTCCGCGCGGCCTCGAGGGTGTTCTGCAGCAACATGGTGACGGTCATCGGCCCCACGCCGCCCGGGACCGGCGTGATGGCGCCGGCCACCTCGCTGACGCCGGCGAAGTCGACGTCGCCGACCAGCTTGCCGTCGTCGGCACGATTGGTGCCGACGTCGATGACCACGGCACCGGGACGGACCATGTCGGCGGTGATCAGGCCGATGCGGCCGACGGCGGCGACGACCACGTCGGCGCTGCGGCACACCGCGGGCAGGTCACGGGTCCGCGAGTGCGCGAGTGTCACCGTCGCGTCGCGACCCTTGAGCGTGAGCATGTTCGACAACGGCCGACCGACCAGGTTGGAACGCCCGACGATCACGACGTGGGCGCCGACGGTGTCCACCCCGGCGTCGGCGAGCAGTTCGAGCACCCCGTAGGGCGTGCAGGACAGAAAGGTCGGATCGCCCACGGCGAGCCGGCCGGCGGTGTAGGGGTTGAGCGCGTCGACGTCCTTGGCCGGATCGATCAGTTCCTGGATGGGTTGGGGATCGAGATGGTCGGGCAGGGGAAGCTGCACCAGGATGCCGTCGATCGCGTCGTCGGCGTTGAGATCGGCGACCAGGGCTTCGAGGTCTGCCTGCGAGGTGTCGGCGGGCAGCGCCACCTGACGGCTGAGCATCCCGGCCTCCTCGGTTGCCCGATGCTTCATGCCGACGTACACCTGCGACGCGGGGTCCTCGCCCACGATCACGGCGGCGAGGCCGGGCTGGACGCCGTGCTCGGACTTCAGGCGGGCGACGTCGTCCGCGATCCGCGCCCGGACCTTCGTCGCGAGCGCCTTGCCGTCGATGATGCGTGCGGTCAC
>JAGXST010000191.1 GCA_018335555.1 Actinomycetota bacterium
TCCTGACGCGGCAGGCCCCGTCGGGTCGGCACCGGCCCACGCGCGGCCGGGCCGGGCCGCAGCACTACGGTGCCCGCATGGATCTCCCCTGGATGTTGGACGAGTTGGCGTTTGCCGGCGACGAACACCTCGACCCGGCATTCGTCGCGGCCTACGACCGCAAGCAGGGATCTGCTCCGGACGCGGCGGCTGCCGACGATCTCGCCATCCTGCGAGCCCTCGGCGTCGGCGAGGCGTCGACGGTCGTCGACCTCGGTGCAGGAACGGGCCGGTTCGTCGCCGCGGTCGCACCCCACGTGGCCCGCGTGATCGCGGTGGATGTCTCCCCAGCGATGCTCGAACGTCTGCGGCAGCGCATCGACCGGATCGACGTCACCGGCGAGGTGACCACCATCCGGGCCGGCCTGTTGACCTACGAGCATCGAGGCGGGTCGGTCGATGCCGTCCACTGCCGCAATGTCCTCCACCAGGTGCCCGATGCGTTCAAGGGCCTCGCGCTGCACCGGGTCGCCCGGATGCTGCGAGCCGGTGGCGTGCTGCGGTTGCGCGACCTCGTCTACGACACGACGCCGGATCGGCTCGAAGAGCACCTGCGGACGTGGTTCGCCGGGGCGGCCGACGATCCGGCGGCCGGCTACACGGCCGCCGACCTCGCCGAGCACGTCAGGTCCGAGCACAGCACGTTCACCTGGCTGCTCGAGCCCATGCTCGAGGTCGCCGGCTTCGAGATCGTCGACCGCACGGTGCATCGAGGCGTGTACGCGGCCTACACCTGCATCCGGCGCGACTGAGCACCGAAACACTGGCGGCGAGCGAAGGAGTGACGGAGTGGCGCGGCATGCGCAGGGCACGTTCGAGGCCATGTGGGGCGACCTGGCCGGCATCGGTCGCGCCTCCGCCGGCGGGTACCGGCGGTTCGTGTGGTCCGACGCCGACATGACCCTGCGCGAGTGGTTCGTCGACCAGGCCAACGCCCGCGGGATGGGTGTCAACGAGGACCGCGCCGGCAACCTGTGGGCGTGGTGGGGGGACCCGACCGCCGGGAACGCGGTGGTGACCGGCAGCCACCTCGACTCCGTGCCGTCAGGCGGCGCGTTCGACGGGCCGCTCGGCGTGGTGTCGGGCTTCCTTGCGGTCGACCGTCTGCTCGCGGCCGGCCGGATGCCGGACCGCCCGATCGCGGTGGTCGCGTTCTCCGACGAGGAGGGCGGCCGTTACGGCATCGCGTGCGGCGGCTCGCGCCTGCTGACCGGGGTCCTGCCGGCCGAGAAGGCGCTGCTGCTGGCCGACGACGACGGCGTCACCCAGCGCGACGCGCTGCGCCGCGTCGGGCGTGACCCGGCCTGGTTCGGTGCCGACGCGGAGGTCCTGGACGTGGTCGGCACGTTCGTCGAACTCCACGTCGAGCAGGGCCGCGGACTGGTCGACCTCGACGCGCCCGTCGGCGTCGCGTCGGCCATCCGCGGGCACGGTCGCTGGCGGTTCGACCTCGTCGGCCGACCCGACCACGCCGGCACCACGCGGCTCGAGGACCGCGACGACCCGATGCTCGCGCAGGCCCGCCTGGTGCTGGCCGCCCGCGAGGCCGCGCAACGCCACGGCGCGGTCGCCACGGTCGGCAAGATCCGCGTCGAGCCCAACGCCGTGAACGCGATCCCCTCGCGCGTGCAGGCCTGGGTCGATGCCCGCGCCGACGACGACGAGACCGTCCGCGCCGTCGTGGCAGACATCGCGGCGTCGGTCGGCGTACGCGCCAGCGAGGAGTCCTGGACGGCCCGCGTCGACTTCGCGCCGGGGTTGCGTGACCGACTCGTCACCGCGCTCGACGGTGTACCGGTGCTACCGACCGGCGCCGGCCACGACGCGGGGATCCTCGCCTCGGTCGGCGTGCCCTCGGCGATGCTGTTCGTCCGCAACCCCAGCGGGGTCTCGCACGCACCCGACGAGTTCGCCGAACGCGACGACTGCCTCGCAGGCGTCGACGCGCTGACCACCGTGCTTCGCGACCTCGCCTGGGAATGACGGATGAACCAGCTCACCGACATCGACCGCACCTTGTCCGCCCCCCGACTGCCGCACGGATTGGACACGCCGGTCGTCGTGGTCGACCTCGACCGCGTGGACGCCAACATCGCCCGGATGCAGGCGCATCTCGACGAGCGCGGCGTCGCGCTCCGGCCGCATGCGAAGACCCACAAGAGCCCGTTCTTCGCACAGCTCCAGCTCGAGGCCGGCGCCGTCGGCATCACCGTGGCGACGCTCGGTGAGGCGCAGGTCATGGCCGACGCCGGCATCGACGACGTCTTCGTCGCCTACCCGCTCTGGGCGGTAGGCGACAAGGCGGGTCGCCTCCAGGCGCTGGCCGGCCGGGTCCGTCTCGCCGTCGGTGCCGACTCCGTCGAGGGCGTCCGGCAACTCGGCCGTGCCGTGGCCGGCTCGTCGGCCCGACTCGAGGTGATGATCGAGGTGGACTCGGGCGAGGGCAGGACCGGCACCGACGCTGCCCGGGCCGTCGAGGTCGCCCGTGCCGTCACCGAGGCAGGGCTGACGTTGCGCGGCGTGTTCACCCACGGCGGTCACGCCTACCGCGGCCCTGACCGGGTGGCGGGAGCGGCCGAGGACGAGGGCTCGACGCTGGGCGCCGTCCTTCGCGCCCTCCTCGACGCCGGCTTCGAGGTGCCGGTGGTCAGCGCCGGCTCGACCCCGACCGCTGTGGCGTCCGCCGCCGCACCTATCACCGAGGAGCGACCCGGGACATACGTGTTCGGTGACCGGCAGCAGGCCAACCTCGGGGGGTCGGACCCGGCGACCCTCGCGCTGGCCGTCGCGGCCACGGTGGTGAGCACGGCGGTGCCCGGCCGCTGCGTCCTCGACTCGGGGGCCAAGATGCTGGCGAAGGACAAGCCGGACTGGCTGGCAGGCCACGGCGTGGTCCCGCAGTTGCCCGGAGCGGTGATCCGGTCGGTCTACGACCACCACGCCGTGGTCGATCTCGCCGACGATGCTCCCCCGCCTCGCGTCGGCGACATCGTCGCGGTCGTACCGAACCACGCGTGTCCCGTCGTCAACCTCACCGACGAACTGCTGCTGACGAGGGCCGGCGAGGTCGTCGAACGCCTCCCGGTCCTCGCCCGCGGCCGCAACGGCTGACGGGCGCCCCACCCGGCTCAGGTGGCGTCGATGTCGGTGGCGTCCGCGTCGATCCCGAGCACGACGAGCAGACGGTCGCCCGGACGTTCGAGCGCCACCAGCGTCGTCCCCGGTGCGATCTGCCTCGCCCACCCCTCGTCGACCTCGTAGCGGCGCTCCCTCGGCTGCGGCTGATGGGCGCAGCCGGGGTGAGCTTCCAGGACCGCGACGCCGCGGGCCATGCCGTGCCCCATCGCATCCAGCGTGTCGCGGGTGACCGCGTCGAAGGAGCCTTCGGTCACCCGCGCCCGGACGGCGGGCAACCGGGCGACGCTGCCGGCCAGGCGCAGCGGGAGGGCGAGGGCGAGCAGGCCGCCGATGACGAGGAGCGCGAAGGCCGTGACGAGCGACGCGAGTCGTCCAGACCCGTCGCCGTCGGCGAGGATGCCGGCCACCACCAGCGCAGCCCCGGCGGCGCCGACCACGCTGCCGATCTTCGCCGGGATGGTCGTGAGGTTGGCGCGCACGAGCGCAGCGCGCGACACGGGCCGTGGCGGATCGGGGTGGTGCGCCACCGCCTCGCCCGCGAGTCGGGTGAGGGGATGCGCGTCAGGATGGTGGAGTCTCACGGCCCCTCGATGATCTCCCGCTGCTCTGGCCGGAACTGTAGACACCGACCCGGGCCGTTGTCCGAACGAGCGCCCCTGGGCCGCCGCCCGATGCCGCGGGTTGAGGCCTGGTGGCTCTAGCGCCCTGGTGGACGGGGAGGCATCGTGGCTCTGACAGGAGCGAGTGACATGGCTGTGGCCACGGCAACCCGGGAATCACCCATCCACCTCGGGGTCCTCCCGCCACGACATCGCGGCCGCCGCATCCTCGTGTGGATCGCGGCCGGCCTGGTGGTCGTGGTCGGCGTCGGCTGGCTCGGCCTGCAGCCCCAGCCCGACCCCCTGCCGCCGCCGACGTTCAGCGCCGGAGCCGTCGAGACGGTGCCGTTGCCCGACGGGCTGCCGACACCGGTCGCGCGGTTCTACGAGGTGCTCTACGGCGACGAGATCCCGGTGGTCGACTCGGCGGTGATCAGCGGCCGCGGCACGATGCGGATCGCCGGGATCACCTTCCCGGCGCGGTGGAGGTTCAGCCACGTCAGCGGCGAGGCGTACCGCCACTACATCGAACTGACCGCGTTCGGACGGCCCGTCATGAGCGTCGACGAGCACTTCCTCGACGGCAGCGCCACGCTCGACCTGCCGTTCGGGGTCAGCACCGGGCCGAACGTCGACCAGGGCGCGAACCTCGCGCTGTGGGCCGAAGCGGTCTGGATGCCGTCGGTGTGGGTGACCGACGGCCGCGCGGGCTGGGTAGCGGTCGACGACGACACGGCGGCGCTGACCGTGCCGTTCGGGGAGGCGACCGAGACGTTCACGGTCCGCTTCGACCCGACCACGGGCCTGCTGGCATCCATGGAGTCGATGCGGTTCAAGGACCAGGACGCCACGGCGAAGACGCTGTGGCTCAACGAGGCGGTGGGGTGGGGCGAGTTCGACGGCCAGCCCGTGCCGCTGCGGGCGACCGTGATCTGGGCGGACGAGAGCTCGCCGTGGGCGGACCTGCTGACCGACGAGGTGATCTACAACGCCGACCTCGCCGACTACGTCCGCCAGGACGGCCCCTGACTCCTCGGGATGCTTCGCAGACGCGGTCACCCGTCGGGCGTCTCCCGCGCTTAGGGTGAGGCCTCCCCTCCGTCGAGCACCGAGGTAGCCCGTGCCGCACTCCTCCTGGCTGTGCGACCGCGTGCTGCTGCCGTCGGGCGTGGTGGCGCATGACGTCGCCATCGAGATGGAGCACGGGCGGTTCACGCGGGTCGAGCCGGGCGGGAGCGCTTCCGCGGAAGCGGTCCGGCTGCGCGGGCTGGTGCTGCCCGGCATGGCCGACGGCCACAGCCACGCCTTCCACCGGGCGCTTCGCGGCCGCACGCACACCGGTCACGGCTCGTTCTGGAGTTGGCGCGAGCAGATGTACGCGCTGGCCGGCCGGCTGAACCCCGAGACCTACCTGCCCCTGGCCCGCGCCGCCTTCGCCGAGGGCGTACTGGCCGGCTACACGACCGTCGGCGAGTTCCACTACCTCCACCATGACGTCTACGGCCGCCCCTACCGGTTCCGCAACGAGATGGGCCACGTGCTGATCCAGGCCGCCCGCGACGCAGGCGTCCGGCTGACGCTGCTCGACACCTGCTACCTGACGGGCGGCGTGTCCGCGTCCGACGGCGAGCCGCTGCCCCTGTCCGAGACCCAGGTTCGTTTCAGCGACGGTGACGTGGACCGATGGGTCGCCAGGGTCTCGGCCCTGGCCGACGGCTACACGGGCGCGGACGACGTGGTGATCGGCGCGGCCATCCACTCGGTCCGTGCGGTCCCCGCGGACGCGCTCGGCGTCGTGGCGACGTGGGCCGCCGATCGCGGCGCGCCGCTGCACGCGCACGTGTCCGAACAGCCGGCGGAGAACGAGGCCTGCCACGCGATCCACGGTACGACGCCGACCGAACTGCTCTCCGACCATGGCGTGCTGTCCGAGCGGTTCACCGCCGTCCACGCCACCCACCTCACCGACGGCGACCGCACCGTGCTGGGCCAGTCCCGCTCGCACGCCTGCTTGTGTTCCACCACCGAACGTGACCTCGCCGACGGGATCGGTCCGGCGCGCGAGTTGCTGGATGCCGGCGCCCGGCTGACGTTCGGGTCCGACAGCCGTGCGGTCGTCGACCCGTTCGAGGAGGCCCGGGCGGCGGAGATGAACGCGCGCCTGGCCACACTGGAGCGCGACGTGCTGACCAGCGCCGAGCTGTGGGCCGGGCTGACCACGGACGGCCACGCGTCGCTCGGGTGGGCCGACGCCGGCCGCATCGAGGTGGGCGCCCGTGCCGACATCGTCGCGGTGTCGCTGGATTCGGTGCGCACCGCCGGCGCTTCCGTGGAAGCGGATGCCGACGTCGCGCTGTTCGCCGCCTCGGCCGCGGACGTCACCGACGTGGTCGTCGACGGCATCCAGGTCGTGCGCGACCGCCGGCACATGCTGGGTGACGTCGGTCGGCTGCTGGCCGACGCGATCGCCGCCGCCTACGACGGAGGATGAGCGGCGCTGGCGGCCGCTGTCCGGGTTGTGGGCCGCCGGCGGCCTCGGAAGAAAGGAAGAGGGTTGACCAGTGTCACCTACGACAACATCGGCGAACTGGTCACCAACGACCCGACCCAGGGCGGCGAGTCGTTCCTCGGGCTGCTGCACGACGCGGCCGTGGTGGTCGAGGACGGCGTGATCGCCTGGATCGGCGAGGCCGGAGGGGCATCCGCCACCGACGAGCGTGTCGACCTCGAAGGGCGCTGCGTGCTGCCGTCGTTCGTGGACAGCCACACGCATCTGGTGTTCGACGGCGACCGGGCCGAGGAGTTCGCCGCCCGCATGGCCGGCGAGCCGTACGCGGCCGGCGGTATCCGCACGACGGTCGCGGCGACCCGCGCTGCCTCCGTGGAAGCGCTGCTGGCATCGGCGACGAAGCGACTCGAGGAAGCCCGTCGCCAGGGCACGGGGCTGGTCGAGATCAAGTCCGGGTACGGACTCGACGTCGCCACCGAGGTCAAGATGCTGCAGGTGGCGCGACAGTTGACCGACGAGACCACGTTCCTCGGCGCCCACGTCGTACCGACCGAGTTCGCCGACGACCACCGCGGCTACGTCGACCTCGTGACGGGCGAGATGCTCGACGCGTGCGCGCCGTACGCGAAGTGGATCGACGTGTTTGTCGAGGACGGCGCGTTCGACGCCGAGGCCGCCCGCGAGATCCTGCTCGCCGGTGAGGCAAAGGGGCTCGGCCTGCGCGTCCACGCCAACCAACTGCGTCCCGGTCCGGGCGTGCAGTTGGCGTGCGAGCTGGGAGCGGCCAGCGCCGACCACTGCACGCACCTCTCCGACGCCGACATCACCGCACTCGCCGAGGCCGGCACCGTGGCCACGCTGGTGCCGGGGGCGGACTTCTCGACCCGCTCCCCCGTCTATCCGGACGGTCGGCGGTTGTGGGACGCCGGCGCCACCGTCGCGCTGGCCACCGACTGCAACCCCGGCACCAGCTACACCACCTCGATGCCGTTCGTCATCGCCCTTGCCGTGCGCGAATGCCACCTCACCCCGGGCGAAGCCGTGTGGGCTGCCACCGCCGGCGCGGCACGATCACTCCGCCGCGACGACGTCGGCCATCTCGCCGTCGACGCTACCGCGGCCCTCACCGTCGTCGACGCCCCCAGCCACCTCCACCTCGCCTACCGCGCCGCGGTCCCCCTCGCGGGGCCGCTGTGAACCGGCCGGGAACGCGGCGCATGCGGTCGTGTGACTACCGCGCGTGGGCGTGCGGCTACTGAAGGTGCGCCGAGAACTCCCGGACGGACCGGCACGATACGACTAGACACCCTGGTGGGACGGGCAGCACGACGCCGCCGGGGCGGCGCGACTTGTGTCGGGACGACCATGCGGGATCCGGGGGGGAGCGAGCAGGTGCAGGCGCACGTGCTGCGCCTGCACCTGCTGGGAGGATTCAGGCTGCTGGACCACGACTCCCCCGTCACGGTCCCGCAGTCCGCCGCACGCCTGCTCGCCTTTCTGGCGTTCCAACCGGCCGCGGCGCCGCGGGCGGTCGTCGCGGGACAGCTCTACGGCCACACCGACGAGGAGCGGGCCCGCGCCAGCCTCCGGGCGGTCCTGTGGCGCCTCCGGCGGGCCTGTCCCGGCGTGGTGCGGTCGGATGGCGCCGCGATCGAACTCGACGACGTGTGGGTCGACGTCCGGCAGGTGCAGCGTGAGCTCACCGAGGACCTCGCCGCCCATCGTGTGATCGAGCCTGCACTCGTCGAGCAGTTGCGCTGGGACCTGCTGCCGGGTTGGTACGACGACTGGTTGCTGTTCGAACGTGAACGCCTGCGCCACCACTGTCTGTTCGGTCTGGAAGCCGTCGCCAGACAGCGTGCCGTCGAGGGCGACTTCGCCGCCGCCACCGATGCCGTGCTCTCGGCGCTGCGGCTCGAGCCGCTCCGCGAGCGCGGCCACC
>JAGXST010000192.1 GCA_018335555.1 Actinomycetota bacterium
CCTGCCATAGGCTGGCGAACTCCTGGCTCCTCCCCGTAGGCGCAACGCGACGTGAAGACCTTCGAGCAACTGTTCACCGAACTGGCCGACAAGGCCGCTTCGCGCCCGCCCGGATCCGGCACGGTCGCGGCCCTCGATGCGGGCGTCCACGCCATCGGCAAGAAGATCGTCGAGGAGGCCGCCGAGGTCTGGATGGCGGCCGAACACGAATCGGCCGACCGGACCGCCGAGGAGGTGTCGCAACTGCTGTACCACCTGCAGGTGCTGCTGCTGGCGCGCGGGCTGACCCTCGACGACGTCTACCGCCACCTCTGATCCGACACGCCCCACCCCCGTCCACCCCCCTTCCGCCCCCACGTCCGAGGCCTGCCACGATGCTGCGTGTCGCCGTCCCCAACAAGGGCTCGCTGTCCGAGCCCGCCATCGAGATGCTGCGCGAGGCCGGCTACCGCCAGCGTGCGGCCCGTCACGAACTGGTGCTGGTCGACGACGACAACGACACGGAGTTCTTCTTTCTGCGTCCGCGTGACATCGCCACCTACGTGGGCGCAGGACAACTCGATGTCGGGATCACGGGTCGGGACCTGCTGCTCGACGGGCACAGCGACGCCGAGGAGGTCCTGCCGCTGGGGTTCGCACGTTCGACCTTCCGCTACGCGGCGATGCCCGGGACGGCCGCGGCCGCCGAGGACCTGGCCGGCAAACGGATCGCGACCAGCTACGTCGGCATCGTGCGCCGTGACCTCGACCAGCGCGGCATCGACGCCGAGGTCATCCACCTCGACGGCGCCGTGGAGACGGCCGTCCGACTCGGCGTTGCGGACATCGTCGCCGACGTCGTCGAGACCGGCGCGACGCTGCGTCAGGCCGGCCTGGAGGTGTTCGGCGACCCGATCCTGCAGTCGGAGGCGGTGTTGATCCGCGACGCGCGCAGGGGCGAAGCGAGCCCGCAGGTCGAGCAACTCGCACGGCGCCTCAACGGCGTGATCATCGCGCGCCGCTACGTCATGATCGATTACGACGTCCGCGTCGAGGCGGTCGATGCCGCCTGCGAGCTCACGCCGGGGATCGAGTCTCCCACGGTGTCCCCGTTGCACGACAAGGGCTGGGTCGCCGTCCGGGCCATGGTGGTTCGCAAGGACACCAACACGATCATGGACCAGTTGTGGGACCTCGGCGCCCGCGGAATCCTGGTGACCGACATCCTCGCCTGCCGGCTGTAGCCGATGGCGAGGTCGGGGCACGTCGCCGAGATCCGGGCCCTCGTCGGTAGCCACCGCCTCCTGCTGCCCTCGGTGGGCACCGCGGTCTTCCACGAGGACCGCATCCTGCTGGTGCGCCACGCCGACGGCACCCATCGGTGGGGACTGCCGGGTGGGGCGGTCGAACCGGGCGAACACCCGGCCGACGCCGCCGCACGGGAGGTTTTCGAGGAGACCGGGCTCGAGGTCGAGATCGCCGCGCTCGCGGGCGTGTTCAGCGGGCCGGACGCCGAGGTCCACTACGACAACGGCGACGTCACCGTCTACGTGACCTCCGTCTTCACCGCGAGACCGCGGCGGGGAACGCAACCGCGGATCGATCGCAACGAACTGGCTGACGCAGCCTGGTTCGGGAGCGACGAACTGCCATCGCGGGAACTTCCCCGACACGCCGCCGAAGCGGTCGCTGCGGCGCTGTCGATCCACTTCCACGGGGGCGCCGCACGGTTCGTGCCGGGGACCTGGCACCCCTGACCGCTCCGCCATACCGCGCGGTCCGCCCACGCGTGTCCATTGGGACGCAGGAGTTGTCACGGGCCCTGTCGAAGTCTCCTTCGTACCCGGGACCGTGGGAGCTCTTCGATGCGCCGTGTCATGTCCGTGTGTTTGTCGGCCGGCCTGCTCCTCGTGGCGTCCGCGGCGCCCGTGTCGGCGCACCCGTCGCTGCCCCTGCCGCCGGCCGATGCGCTGGACCCGGCCTACACCGCGACCGACAACGTCACCCATCTCGGTCGTTTCCCCGAGCACGCCGGTACCGCCGGTGGTCGCCTGCTCGGCGAGCGCTTCTATCTCACCGACCCGCGAGGCGTGTACGTCTACGACACGAGCGAGCCGACAGAACCCCGCCTGCTCGGCTTCCTGCCGCTCCCCCAGTCCGGAGCGGCGGCCGCCCTGGCGCAGGAGGATCCGGACACCGACGGCCACATCCTGCTGGTGGACGCCATCGATCCCACCTCAGCGAGTACGGCCGCGACCCTGCAGGTGGTCGATGTCTCCGACCCCGGCCGCATGCAGGTCATCGGGCGGGCGCCGGTCGCCGATCACACCTGGACCTGCGTGTCGCTGCCGGACAACGGCTGCGCCTACGCCTACGGCCGCACCGGCTACATCGTCGACCTGCGCGACCCGACCGACCCGCGCGTGCTGGAGCGGTCCTGGCGTGAGCACGTCGGGATCAACGAGGGCTTCGGCAACGACCCCTACACCCATGACCTGACCGAGTTCCGCACCGGCCGGGTCATGTCGGCGGGCAAGCACAACGTGCTGATGAACACGACCGATCCGGCCGCTCCCCGGCTGCTCACCGACCTCGAGGTCGACTACCACACCTTCGGCTACCACAGCGTCGAGTGGCCCAACGAAGGCCGGGACGCCTTCCTCGTCGCAGGCACCGAGATCGCCCCCGACGGCCCGACGAACCTCGCCGGCAGCGACTGCCAGGGCGAGGGCTCGTGGATCAGCACCTACGACACGACCAGCGTGCGCAAGGCGGAGCGGGCCCCTGGGGCCGCGGACGGACTGTGGCGCAGGGCCGCCTTCGAGCCCATCGACCGCTACCACGTCGCCGAGCGCGGCATCTTCCTCGACGGCAACGCCCCGGCGCACACCCTCTACTGCGCCCACTGGATGGAACTCGCGCCCGACTTCCGTGACGGCGGGCGCATGGTCGCCGCCTACTACGACTGGGGCACGCGGTTCGTCGACATCGCCGACGACGGGACCATGCAGGAGATCGGCTGGTTCCTGCCCGTCGACGGCTATGCCGGCTCGGCCCAGTGGATCACCGACAACGTCGTCTACGTCATGGACTACCGCCGCGGCCTGGAGGTGCTCCGACTCGGCGACGACGCCGCGACCGGCACGGTCGAGATCGGTGACGACCTGCTGGCCGCGGGCTCGGCGGTCGTGGGCGGTGGCCCGCTCCACCGGCTCGGCGAGCAGCCCCAACTGCTGACCCTGTTCCTCGGCCTCGTCATGGCCGGGTTCGCCCTGCGTCGGCGGAGCACCGCACCGACCCCGGCCCCAGCCTGACCGCGACGGACACCAAGCCACCACCACGACACAGGAGACGGACACGTGCGGGCCAGTTGGACATCACGAGCGCTGACCATCGCGATCCTGGGGGCGACGCTGCCGCTGCTCACCGGCGCGACGACCGCGACGACGGCCGCGGAGGACGTCACCAAGACCGACAACGTCACCGCGGTCGCCCGCTTCCCCGGCATCGGCGGCAGCGAGATCGATTCCGACGGGCGCTACCTGTTCGCCGGCCAGGCCAACCTCGACGACTCCCTGCGACGACAGGCCGTCGCCGAGGGGCAGCACGGCGGCCTGCGCATCATCGACACGAAGAGCATGAGGGTCGTCGGCGAACTGCGCTGTCCGGGCACGGACAACTACGTGCGCTACCTCGACCCCGAGGTGTTCGGCGGCGAGTACGTGGCCGTGGCATTCCACGGCAACCTGTGCACGCGCGACGCCCTCGAGGGCGACCCCGACACCCGTCCCGGGTACGGCGCGTTCAACGGCGTGATGATCGTCGACGTCGCCAACAAGCGGGCACCGAAGATCGTGGGCGTCGTCGGACACGATTCCGCGCACACCGTCATGCCCCACCCGACCCGGCCGTACCTGTACGTCCTGCCCGGCGGCATCGCCAACGGCACCAACGTCCCGAACCAGTCGGTGAGCCCAACGGGCATCATCGACGTCAGCGATCCGACGAACCCGGTGCGCGTGGCGAAGTTCACCCACAACGCCCAGGGCTGTCACGATCTCGGCTTCTCGCACGACGGCAACTACGCCTACTGCGCCGGGCTCGGTGAGGTACAGGTGTGGGACGTCGCCGGTGACCGCGTCGAGTCGCCGCTGGTGGTCGGCAGCATCGTCAACCCGGCCATCCAGTTCGCCCACAACGCCGTCGTGAGCCCCAGTGGCCGCTACCTGGCCATCAACGACGAGGCCTTCGGGTTCCACACCTGCAGCGACTCGGCCGCGGACCTGTACGGCTCGCTGTGGATCTACGACATCTCGATCCCGAACGCACCCGTGCTCGCCGGCCGGATCTCCCCGCCGGGACATCCCGGCGACCAGGGTTTCGGCACGCTCGACGACCTGGGCCCGGTCGACGGCTGGGCCGACTCGTGGTGTGCGGCGCACAACTACAACTGGGTGCCCGACAACGACGACGTGATCGTCGCGTCCTGGTTCGGGGGCGGCACGACGGCGCATGACATCTCCGACCTCGCCAACCCCGAACTCATCGCCCACTACATGCCCCATGACGGCGTGGCCTGGAGTGGGCACTACTACGCCGGTTGGGTGGTCACCAACGACATGGTCCGTGGTGTCGAGGTGCTCGACGTGCCCGAGGTCCGTGCGGCGGACCCGACGTTGAACAACCGCGGCAGGAACCACCGGTGGGACCGTCCGCGCGAGGACCGCAGCGCTGAACTGCTGCCCGCGGTACTGCCGCCGCGACCGGCGGCGTTCCGCGACCCGCTGGGCGGGGGTCCGTGCGTGCTCCCGCCCAGACTCTCGTGAGTTCGGGCACGAGAAGGGTCAGGCCGGGTCGTAGTGCTCGGCTCCGGGGACCTCGGCCCCCGGAGCCGCGACCACGGTCAGCGACCGGGTGGCACGGGTGACCGCCACGTAGAGTTGATGCAGGCCCACCGCCGACGCGGAGGCGATGCGATCGGGTTCCACGACGACGACGTCGTCGAACTCGAGGCCCTTGACCGTACGTGGGTCGAGGACCCGCAGCCGTTCGCGCAGTTCGGTTCCCCCGGCCTGGCCGTCGAGAAGTTCCGTGAGGGCGGTCAGCCGTTCTGGCGGCGCGATCAGGACGACCGTGCCGTCGGCGCGGCGGGCGGCGTCGACCGCCGCCGTGACCGCGGTCGTGTTCAGGTCGTCGGTGCGGTGGAGTACGGGCCGGTGCCCCGAGCCACGGACCGCGGTCGGTACGGCCTCGGGGTCGTGCCCGGCGGCCGCGAGGACGGCGCGGGCCACCTCGACGATCTCGACCGGCGTGCGGTAGTTGACGGTCAGTGACTGGATCGCGACCTGCCGGCGGCCGATCAGTCGCGCCACGGCGTCCCAGTCGCGCGGCTCGGCGACGCGGCTGCGTTGCGCGAGGTCCCCGACCACCGTCCACGAGGCGTACGGACCTCGGCGGGCGACCATCCGCCACTGCATCGGCGTGAGGTCCTGGGCCTCGTCGACGACGACATGGGCGAAGTCGCGATAGCCGTCGTCCTCGACATCGGCGTACTCGACCGCGGCCAGGACGGGGTCACCGGCGACACGCAGGCCGGGGTCGTTGTCCCGCCTGCTCTCGGCAGGCGTCTCCGCCTGGGTGCCGAGGACCGCTCTGACCTCGTCGAGCAGGGCGACGTCGTCCACCGTCCATGCCTCGGCGTCGGCCCAGGACTCGCGGAGAAGTCGTCGCTGGTCGCGGTCGAGCAGTCCGTCGGCGAGCCGGTCCAGACCGACGTCGCCTGCCGCGACCGCCTGCAGGACCGTCGCGGCATCGAGCGGCGGCCAGAAACAACGCCGCAGCATCGTGACCTGGGGGGCATCCTCGAGCGCCTGGTCGAACCCCGTGCCGAAGCGCTCCTCGGGCGGCCGGGCGCCCGATGCCCGGCGCGCGCTGCGCCAGGCCTTCCACAGCGCGGCGCGAAGGGCGTCGTCGGCCGCCGCAGCGCGCGCGTGATAGGTCGTCTGGTCCCGCTCGGCCGAGGTCCGTCCGAGCAGTCGGCGCCGAACCTGCCCGAGCGTGCGAGCATCCACCTCGGCGGTCGTGCCCTCGAAGCTCAGGCGGGTCACGGGTGGCAGGGCTGGTACGGCTGCGCCAACGGCACGGCGGCAGAACTCGACCATGGCCAGGTCACCCTTGACCGCGGCGACATCGGGGTCGTCCCAGCCCACCACCGCGGCGCCACGGGGCGCGAAGTCGTCGAGGGAGCGTTGCACCGCACGGTCCTCGCCGAGCGAGGGCAGGACGCGGGCCGTGTACTCCGTGAACGCCTGGGATGGGCCGACCACGAGGATGCCTCGGCCCTCGAACCGGTCGCGGTCGCCGTAGAGCAGGTAGGCGACGCGATGCAGCGCCACCACGGTCTTGCCGGTACCCGGGCCACCGGTGACCACCATCGTGCCGGTCGCGGGCGAACGGATGATGCGGTCCTGGTCGGCCTGGATCGTCGCCACGATGTCGCGCATGTGCGCCGTACGGGTCTTCGCCAGGGCGGCCAGCAGGGCACCCTGGCCGGTCACCGACTCCAGGCCGAGCCGTTCGGCGGCGTCGGCGTCGAGCAGTTCGTCGTCGAGGTCGCGGACGCTGCGCCCACGTGTCACGAGGGTGCGCCGACGGGCGACGTCCATCGGCGCGGCCGCCGTCGCCTGGTAGAACGCCGCCGACGCCGGGGCGCGCCAGTCGACCAGCACGACGTCCCCGGTGTCGTCGACGACCGACACGCGTCCGACGTGGAGGTGCTCGCCGTCGGTCAGGTCGAGCCGGCCGAAGGCGAGCGACTCGACGTCGCCGAAGGTGTAGCGCGCCGCGCGGGTCGCATGGTGGTGCGCGGTCACGTCACGTTCGAAACGAGCCTGGAAGGTCGACCCGCTGTGGTCGGCCGCAGCCTCGGCCGCACGGGCGTCGGCACGTCGGCGCAGTTCCTCGACGCGGTCATGGATCCGGTCGAGATGCGTCTGCTCGGCGTTCATCGCGGCACGCTTCGCACCGGCCTCCGGCGCGGTCACGCCGTCCCCGGCAGGGTGGGCCCCGGGAGGAGACCCGGCATGGTCGGGGTCGGGTGCGGCACTCACAGTCGGCGCAGCACCTGTGCGGTCTCGACCGCGGTGACGGCGGCTTCGGCACCCTTGTTGCCCAGCTTGCCGCCGGCGCGTTCGACCGCCTGTTCCCACGTGTCGGTGGTCAGCACCCCGAACGCGACGGGCAGCCCGTGCTCGCGCGCGATCGCGGAGACCGCGGACGCGGCCTCGCCGGCCACGTAGTCGAAGTGCGGGGTCGAGCCCCGCACGACGCAGCCGAGGGCGACCAGCGCGTCGTAGCCCCCGTTTCGTTCCCCCCCGGGGCCCACCGTGCCGGCGGCCGCCATGCTGCTCAGGACGACACCCAGCTCGTAGGCGCCTGGCACCCACGCCAGGGTGAGATCGGCCGGGTCGGCGCCATGACGCACGAGCGCACCGATCGCGCCGTCGACGAGACGCTCGACGACGGCCTCGTTGAAACGGGCGGCGACGATGCCGACCTTGAGGCCGCTGGCGTCGAGGGCGCCCTCGACCACGCGGACGTCGGGGTTCGAGGGGCTCATGCGGTGTCCTTTCGCGGCACATCCTGCGGTGGCGGGGCCATGCCGACGCCACGCGGCGCCGGCTTCTCGACCGCCGCCGGGGCGGTCGCACGTTGCTTGGCGATGTCGCCGACCCCGGTGGACACCGCGACGTCGAGCCCGTCGTACTCGTGTCCCATGCGGTCGGCCTTGGTCTGCAGATAGAGCTCGTTCGACGCGTTCGGGAGCACCTCGACGGGTACCCGTTCCACGATCGACAGGCCGAACCCGTTGAGGGCGGCGCGCTTCGAGGGGTTGTTGGTGAGCAGTCGCAGGGTGGTCAGCCCCAGGTCGGCCAGGATCATCGCGCCCGTGCCGTAGTCGCGGGCGTCGGCCGGCAGGCCGAGTTGCAGGTTGGCATCCACGGTGTCGGCCCCCGCGTCCTGCAGTTCGTACGCCTGCAACTTGTGCAGGAGCCCGATGCCGCGGCCTTCGTGCCCACGAAGGTAGACGATCACGCCCTGGCCCTCGTCGGCGATGCGCGCCATCGCGAGGTCGAGTTGCGGACCGCAGTCACAGCGCAGTGAGCGGAAGACGTCACCGGTCAGACACTCGGAGTGCATGCGTACGAGCACGTCGGCCTGGTTCTCGGGCTCGCCGTACAGCAGGGCGATCGACTCCGAGCCGTCGGCGCTCGAGCGATAGCCGAACATGCGCCAGTCCCCGTAGGGCGTGGGCAACTTCGCGACCGCGATCCGCTCGACGAGGGCCTCGCGCTCGCGCCGGAAGGCGACGAGGTCGGCGATGGTGACCATGACCAGGTCGTGCTCGGCGGCGAAGCGTTCGAGGTCGGGGACACGGGCCATCGTGCCGTCCTGGTTGACGATCTCGGCGATCACCGCCGCGGGCCGCCGGCCCGCCAGGCGGGCGAGGTCAACCGACGCCTCGGTGTGCCCGGGGCGTCGCAGCACACCGCCGGGGTGGTAGCGCAACGGGAAGACGTGCCCGGGCCGGTTCACGTCCGCGGGCGTCGACGAGGCGTCGGCGAGGACCTGGATGGTGCGGGCACGATCGGCGGCCGAGATGCCCGTGGACGTCCCCTCGGAGGCATCGACCGACACGGTGTAGGCCGTGCCTTTCGGATCCTGGTTGTCCAGGACCATCAGGGGGACCTCGAGCCGGTCGAGGTCCTCGCCGAGCATCGGCACGCAGATCACACCGCTGGTGGTGTTGACCAGGAACGCGAGGTTCTCGGGCGTCGCGGCGTCGGCCGCCAGCACGAGGTCGCCCTCGTTCTCGCGGTCCTCGTCGTCGACGACGACCACCATCCCGCCGGCGCGGATGATCTCGATGGCCTGTTCGATGGTTGCGAAGGCACTCATGGGCGGTCGGTCTCCTGCAGGGCGGGTGCGTCGAGGTACGGCGAGGCCGTGCCGCCCGACAGCAGGCGCTCGACGTATTTCGCGATGACGTCGGCCTCGAGGTTCACGCGGGCGCCCGCGGTCAACTG
>JAGXST010000193.1 GCA_018335555.1 Actinomycetota bacterium
GGCGGGCGAGCGCCTGCGGGCACTCGCCGGGCTCGGCGTCGAGCGCTTCTTCCTGCAGCACCTGCTGCACGACGACCTCGACATGGTCGCGCTGCTGGGTCGGCTCGCCTGAGTCGGCGGGGACGGCGGCCCACCGTCGGCGCACTGCGCCGGCGGCGCGCGTTGCCGCCCTCCGACGCGCGGGGCGCGCCCGAGCGGCACCTCGCAAAAGTTTTCCGAAACGATTCGCTTGCCTTGCGGTGATTTTGCAGCTACTGGTTCTTTCTAGCCAGGGCACTCATGGTCCCGGGGCGAGATCGGGAGAACTCGTATGCGTCGCCTGTCAGCGGGCCTACTGGCCTGCGCGCTGCTGCTGACCGCACTGCCCGCGTTGGCGACCGAGCCCGGCGGTGGCGGCGTCGCTGCCTCCGCGACCGGCGCGCCCGCATGGGCGCGCACGGCCTCGATCTACCAGGTCTTCGTCGACCGCTTCCGCGACGGCGACCCGGCCAACCCCGACGTCGATCCCGCGCTGGACTTCAGCGAGGCGCTCAAGAGTTGGATGGGTGGCGACCTCGCCGGGGTCCGCGAGGGCCTCGACCACGTCGCCGACCTCGGCTTCGACACCATCTGGCTCGGACCGGTCTACGACAACAAGTACTTCCACGGCTACCACCCGATCGATTTCCTGCAGGTCGACCCGAACTTCGGTGACGAGGCGGCGTTGCGGGCGCTGGTCGACGAGGTGCACGCCCGGGGCATGCGCATCGTCTACGACTTCGTGCCCAACCACACCAGCGACGAGCACCCGTGGTTTCTCGACGTGCTCGCCAACTGTGAGGCGAGCCCCTACCACGACCACTACCGGTTCGAGACCTGCGACGCAGCCACGGGCACCTACGACTACGCGGCCTTCTTCGGCATCGCCGAACTGCCGGAACTCGACCTGTTGGCACCGGAGAGCCCGGCGTCCCGTTACCTGCTCGACGAGGTCGTGCCGTTCTACCTCGACGACATCGGCTTCGACGGCTTCCGCATCGACCACGCCAAGGGATTCGGCAGTCTCGACTCGGAGGGCACCGACGACAACCAGGCCTTCCTGGCTGCACTGCGGGACCGGGTCGCGCTCATGGACGGCGAGAAGTTCCTGTTCGGCGAGATCTGGTCACCCCGCAACGCGATCGCCGGCTACCAGGACGTGCTCGACGGCGCCGTGAACTTCCCCTTGCACGAGGCGTTCGTGAGCACGCTGGCGGGCAATGCCTCGCTGGCCAACCTCGACGCCGCGGTGCGTGCCGACCTCGACGCCTATGACGACGGCTTCGTCACGCCGAGCTTCCTCGACAACCACGACGTCCAGCGCTTCGTCTTCCGGGCCGGGAGCGGCGAAGCAGCACGCGACCGGCTCGCGCTCGCGTTGACGGCGCAGCTCACGCTGCCCGGCGCCGCGATCGTCTACCAGGGCACCGAGATCGGCATGGGCCAGACCGCCAACACCGAGGCGGCCGGTGGCGGCTGGGTCGACCGCTGGTACCGCGAGCCGATGCCATGGCCTGACGCCACCTGGGCGCACGCGGGCAGCGACGGTTTCGTGCTCCAGCAGCGCGACGACGAGGTCGCCGACCTGGTCCGCTCGCTCAACGCGCTGCGGGACAGCGAACCCGCACTGGCCGACGGGGAGTACCGGACCGTCCACGCCGATGGCGACCTGCTGCTGTTCGAGCGGGTCGGTGTCGACCAGCGCCTGGTCACGGTCGTCAACCGTGGCGGTGCCCGCACGCTCGACCTCGCCGACGTCTACGGCGCCGAGGTGCCGGACGGTGTGACGCTCGCGGGCCTGCTCGGCTCCGGTTCCGCGACCAGCACCGACGGGACCGTCGACCTCGTCCTGGCCGCGACGAGCGCGGAGGTCTACGAGGTCACGGGTGACCTCCCGCCCGCTCCAGGCCCCGACGCCGGCCCCCCGGCCGACGTGCCCGACCTCGTCGTGCTGCCCGGGGAGTTCCAGTCCGAACTCGGCTGCACCGGTGACTGGCAGCCGGACTGCGAGGCGACCGCCCTGGCCTACGACGCCATCGGCGACGTATGGCGCGGCAGCTTCGACCTGCCTGCCGGTCGGTGGGAGTACAAGGTCGCCATCGACGGGTCGTGGGCGCTCAACTACGGCGCCGGCGGCATGGTCGACGGCCCCAACCTGGTGCTCGACCTCACCGAGCCGACCACGGTCGATTTCGTCTTCAGCCACCGCACCGGCTGGGTCGCCAACTCGGTCCAGCACGTGTTCGCGACCGTGCCCGGGGAGTTCCAGGCCCAGGTCGGCTGTCCGGGGGACTGGCAGCCCGACTGCTTCCGCACCTGGCTGCAGGACCTCGACGGCGACGGGACCTACACCTACACCTCGCCCGGGCTCGACGCCGGTACCTACGCGTTCAAGGTGGCGCTCGACGGATCGTGGGACGTCAACTACGGCGAAGGTGGCGCACAGAACGGCGCCAACCTGTCCGCGACCGTCGTCGACGGCGAGCGCATCCGTGTCCAGTTCACCCCGCCCACGGACGGGGGGGCGGCGCTGACGTACGAGGTCGTCGCGGCCGACGGCCCCGGACCCGCACCCGGTGTCGAGCGCGACCACGTCGTGGTGCACTACCAGCGCGACGCCGGCGACGAGGCCGATTGGGGCCTGCACCCGTGGGGGGACATCGACCCGTCCGAACAGCGGACGTGGCCCGACCACAAGCGGTTCGCCGGCGAAACCGACTACGGCCGGTTCACGTGGCTGAAGCTCGCGCCGGGCGCCGACGAGGTCGGCATGGTGGTCGCCAAGGGCGACGACAAGGACCCGGCCGCCGACCTGGTGCTCGACCCGCGCACCACACCCGAGGTGTGGGTGCGCCAGGGTGATGCCACCCTGCACACCTCGCAGGCGGCGGCCCAGGGATTCGTGACGATCCGCTACGAACTGGCCGACGGCGACGACGGGGCCGGCCTCGGCCTCCACCTGTGGGGCGACGCGCTGGCCGAAGGTGCCGGCACCGACTGGGGGACGCCACGGCCGGTGGACGGCATCGACGAACACGGCGCCTACTGGCAGGTGCCCGTCGGCGACGTCGACGCCCAGCTCGGGTTCATCGTCCGCCGCGGACAGGACAAGGAACTCGAACCCGACCTGTCCCTGACGCCGTCGGCGACACCGACCGCCTGGCTGCGTGCCGGCGAGCCGACCGTCCACGAGTCACGTGCAGCGGCGTACGGGCTGGCCGTCCTGCACTACCACCGCCCCGACGGCGACTATGGCGATGCCACCAGCGCCGACTACCACGACTTCTGGGGACTGCACACCTGGAACGGCGCGGCCGACCCCGGCTGGACGACGCCGCGTCGGCCCACGGGCCAGGACGGCTTCGGCCTCGTCTTCGAGGTGCCGCTCCACGCCGACGCCGTGTCGATGAACTACATCCTGCACCGCGGCGACGCCAAGGACCTTCCACAGGACCAGACCCTGGACCTGCAACGCTTCGGCCACGAGGTCTGGATCCTGTCCGGAGTCGAGGAGTACCTCTTGCCCGTCGTTTCTCCGGGACCGTCCGGCAGCACCAACCTGCGCCAGGCGCGGGCCCACTTCGTCACGAGCGGCCTGATCGCGTGGCCATTCGACACGCCGCCCGGCGCGACCTACCGACTCCACCACGCGCCCGGCGGTGGCCTCGAGGTGGGCGACGACGGGGTCTCCGGCGACACGGTCGAACTCGCGCCCGTGGCCGGCGGTCTGCCCGAGGAGATCAGCGAACGTGACGGGTTCCGTCACCTGGCCGGACGGGCGGCGCTGGCCGTGCCCGCCGACGTCGACCTCGACGTGTGGCTGACCGGGCAACTGGCCGTTTCGGCGACCGATGCCGACGGCCGGCTGTTCGCGGCCACCTCGCTGCAACTACCCGGTGTCCTCGACGAGCGCTACGCGACCGACGCCGACCTCGGCGTGGTGTGGGCCGGCGAGGTCCCGGGCCTGCGCCTGTGGGCACCGACGGCCAAGCGCGTCGCGATCCACCGCTTCGCCGACGGGTCCGTCGCCGAGCCGGCCGAGGTCGTCGAGATGGCGCGTGACAGCGGCGTGTGGCGTGTGACCGGGGATCCGGCGTGGGACCGCGACTACTACCTGTTCGAGGTCGAGGTCTTCGTGCCCGAGACGGGGCGTGTCGAGACCAACCTGGTCACCGACCCGTACTCGCTGTCGCTGGCCACGGACTCGACGCGCAGCCAGATCGTGCGGTTGTCCGACGACGACCTGACGCCACAGGGCTGGGAGAGGCTGCGCAAGCCGGCGTTCGCCGGACAGACCGACCTGAGCGTCTACGAACTCCACGTCCGGGACTTCTCGATCAGCGACGAGACCGTCCCCGAGCCACACCGCGGTCGCTACACGGCGTTCGCACAGCGCGGCGGTGACGGGGCGAAGCACCTGCAGGCGCTCGCGCGGGCCGGCCTGAGCCACCTCCACCTGCTGCCGACCTTCGACCTGGCCACGATCCCCGAGGACCCCGACGACCGCGTCGAACCCGACATCGTCTTCGACGGCGACCCGGCGTCCGAGCACCCACAGGCGGCGCTCGAACCCGTCAAGGACGTCGACGGGTTCAACTGGGGCTACGACCCGTTCCACTACACGACGCCCGAGGGCTCCTACGCCAGCGATCCCGAGGGCGTGACGCGGATCGTCGAGTACCGCCAGATGGTCGCGGCGATCAACCGCCTCGGCCTGCGCGTGGTCAACGACGTGGTCTACAACCACACCCACGCGGCCGGGCAGGACTCCCGCGGCGTGCTCGACAAGATCGTGCCCGGCTACTACCACCGGTTGTCGGACACCGGCACGATCGAGACCTCGACGTGTTGCCCGAACACCGCCACCGAGCACGCGATGATGGAGAAGCTCACCATCGACTCGGTGCTGACGTGGGCCACCGAGTACAAGATCGACGGGTTCCGCTTCGACCTCATGGGGCACCACCCGAAGGCGCAGATGCTGCGCCTGCGTCAGGCGCTGGACGGGCTGACCGTCGCCGAGCACGGCGTCGACGGCACCCAGATCGTGCTGTACGGCGAGGGCTGGAACTTCGGCGAGGTGGAGAACGACGCCCGCTTCGTGCAGGCGACGCAGACCAACATGGCCGGCACCGGAATCGGCACCTTCAACGATCGGCTCCGTGACGGTGCCCGGGGCGGCAACCCGTTCGGGGGGCTGCGTGAGCAGGGCTTCGTGACCGGTCTGGCCGTCGACCCCAACGGGACCGACCAGGGCAGTGCGGCGGCGCAGGCCACGCGTGCTCGGCAACTGACCGATCTCGTGCGCATCGGACTGGCCGGCAACCTCGCCGACTACCGCTTCGAGGCCTCGGACGGCACGGTCAAGGCCGGTCGGGAACTCGACTACGGCGGCTCGCCGGCCGGCTACGCGGCCGTGCCGACCGACAACGTGATCTATGTCTCGGCGCACGACAACGAAACCCTCTTCGACGCCATCCAGTACAAGCTGCCCACGGACGCGCCGATGGTCGATCGGGTCCGTAGCCAGAACCTGGGCCTGTCCGTCGTCGCCCTGTCGCAGGGCACGCCGTTCTTCCACGCCGGCAGCGACCTGCTGCGCAGCAAGTCGCTCGACCGCGACAGCTACAACTCGGGTGACTGGTTCAACCGGCTCGACTGGAGCCGCCAGACCAACAACTGGGGTGTCGGACTGCCGCCGCAGGAGAAGAACGGCGACAACTGGGACGTGATGCGCCCGCTGCTGCGCGAACTTCAACCGCCGGGGCCGTCCGACATCGACCGCGCGGCGGACCACCTGCAGGAGATGCTCGCCGTCCGGGCGTCGTCGCCTGCGTTCCGGCTTCCCGACGCAGCGGCCGTGCAGGAGCGGTTGCGGTTCCACGACACCGGAGCCGGCGCGACCCTGGGCGTGATCGCGATGTCGCTGACCGGCGACCGCGGCGGGGACCTCGTGGTCGTGTTCAACGGCTCGCCCGGTCCTTACGAGCTCGACGCCGACGAGGTCGCACGCGGGAAGTGGCGGCTGCATCCAGTGCTGGCAGGCTCCAGCGACCGTGTCGTGCGGACCGCGACCTACGACGCGGCCGGCCACCGCTTCGCCGTACCGGCCCGCACCACCGCGGTGTTCGTACGCGACGACGCCCGCCGTACCGGCCCGCCGTCCCACGCAGGCCAGCCGGGCCCGCCGTCCCACGCAGGCCAGCCGGGCCGCCCTCCGCATGCCGGCGGGGGGCGCTGATCGAAGCACCGTGACGGCGGGGCAGGGCAGGGTGCGGGGCACCCGCCTTGCCCCGGCCGCGCGGGGCGGCTATCCAGCAGGCACGACGACGGAGTGCCGCACGTGGACCAGACC
This sequence comes from Actinomycetota bacterium, assembly GCA_018335555.1. Lineage (GTDB taxonomy): Bacteria > Actinomycetota > Nitriliruptoria > Nitriliruptorales > Nitriliruptoraceae > Egicoccus. Next base: position 6,374 of record JAGXST010000193.1, read on the forward strand.
GCCCGACCCGACAGCATCGGCGTGCTCACCAGCGGTGGTGACGCCCCTGGCATGAACGCGGCCGTGCGTGCCGTCGTGCGTACTGCGCTGGCCGAGGGCGTCGACGTGTACGCGATCTACGAGGGCTACCGCGGCATGGTCGACGGCGGTGACGCCATCCGCCGGATGAGCAGTCACGACGTCGGCGGCATCCTCCACCGCGGCGGTACCGAGATCGGCACGGCGCGCTCCGACCGCTTCCGTACCCGCGAAGGCAGGCGACAGGCCGCCGCCAATCTGCTCGCCCACGGCATCGACGCGTTGGTCGTCATCGGCGGCGACGGCAGCCTGACCGGGGCCAACCTGTTCCGTACCGAGTGGCCCGAACTGCTCGACGAACTGGTCGAGGCCGGCGAGATCACCCCCCAGGCGGCCGCGGCCCATCCCCACCTGCGCTTGACCGGCCTGGTCGGCTCGATCGACAACGACATGTTCGGCACGGACATGACGATCGGCGCGGACACCGCGCTCCACCGCATCACCGAGGCCATCGACGCGCTCCACTCCACGGCGTCGAGTCACCAGCGCTCGTTCGTGGTCGAGGTCATGGGCCGCAACTGCGGCTACCTCGCCCTGATGGCAGCCCTGGCCACGGGCGCGAACTGGGCGTTCGTGCCCGAGAACCCGCCGCAGACCGATGACTGGGAGGCGGTGCTGCAGCGCATGCTGCGGGCCGGTCGGGACCTCGGCCGGCGGTCGAACATGGTCGTCGTCGCCGAGGGCGCGCGTGACCGCAACGGCACGCCGATCACGGCCGACCGTGTCCGCCGGGTCCTCGAGGAGGGACTCGGCGAGGACACGCGCGTCACCATCCTCGGTCACGTGCAACGCGGCGGCTCGGCGTCGGCGTTCGATCGCAACCTCGCGACCCAGTGCGGCTACCACGCGGTGCACGAACTGCTGCGACTGGCGCCCGACGAGGAACCCAAGCTGATCGGGATCCGAGGCAACCGGATCGCGACGTCGCCGCTGATGGACGCGGTCGAACGCACGCGCGCCGTCGCCGGTCACGTCGAACGCCAGGAGTTCGACGAGGCGATGCTGCTCCGCGGGGGCAGCTTCAGCGAGTCGCTCGAGACCCTGCGCACCCTGGTCCGGGCCCAGCCGAGCGCGCCGATCGAGGGCGAGGCGTCGTTGCGTCTGGCGGTGCTGCACGCGGGCGGTCCGGCCCCAGGGATGAACACGGCCGCGCGCGCCGCGGTGCGCGTCGGACTGGACCGTGGCCACCGGATGTTCGGCGTACGGCGCGGTTTCAGCGGCCTGCGCGACGGCGACCTCGACGAACTCGACTGGATGAGCGTCAGTGGTTGGGTGTCGCGCGGGGGCGCCGAACTCGGCACCGGCCGCCTGATCATCGGTTCCGACGAGCTCGCAGGCATCGCGGCCGCGATCGAGGAGCACCGCCTCGACGGGCTGCTCATGATCGGCGGACTCTCCGGCTACGAGGCCGCCCACGCGCTGCACGCCGGCCGCGAGGTCCATCCCGCACTCGGCATCCCGATCGTGTGTCTGCCTGCCACGATCAACAACGACGTGCCGAGCAGCGAGCTGTCGGTCGGGGCGGACACGGCACTCAACTCGATCGTGGCCGACGTGGACAAGATCAAGCAGTCGGCCGTCGCATCACGCCGGTGCTTCGTGGTCGAGGTGATGGGTAAGGGCTCGGGCTACCTCGCACTGACCAGCGGCCTGGCGACGGGCGCAGAACACATCTACACGCCCGAGGAGGGCATCACGCTCGAGCAGTTGCGCGACGACGTCCGGTCGTTGACCAGGGCCTTCCGCGAGGGGCAGAGTCTGGGGCTGGTGATCCGCGCCGAGCAGGCCGACGCCGTCTACACCACGCCGTTCCTGTGGGCGCTGTTCGAGAAGGAGGGTGGCGAGCTGTTCGACGTGCGCCAGGCCATCCTCGGCCACGTGCAGACCGGCGGGAACCCGTCACCGTTCGACCGGATCCAGGCCACACGGCTGGCCGTCCGGGGCATCGACTACCTCGTCGACGCCGCCGCGGGCGACGACCCCGTCAGCGCCATGGGAGGCATGATCGGCGGCCGCATCGAGTTCACCCCACTCGAGCAGTTGCCCGCGATGCTCGCCGAGCGGGCCGCGGACCCGACCGCTGTTCCCTGGTTCTCGCTGCGGCCGATTGCCGACGTCATGGCCGACCCCAGCCGCTGACGCGTCGCCTCACTCCTCGGCGATGATCGTGGTGACCGGGACGTCGACGGCCCGGGCGATGCGGCTGGGCAGGTCGAGCTTGAGCCAGCGGGAGATGCCGACCGGCAGGGTCGACACGATCACCTCGTCGACGACCACGTGGTCGAGGACCTGCCGCACCGCCTCGGCGCCGTCCGGGTCACCCAGTTCACCGTCGGCCGTGCCACCGAGTTCCCGAAGGCGCTCGAGCATGCGGGCCAGCCGCGTCTCGCCGCGCTGCTGGGCCTCGGCCCTCGCGTCGCCGATGTCGTCCATCGGGATCGCGGGCAGGGCGAAGAACGGGTCGGGCGGCGACCACACCGCCACCTCGTAGCCCAGTTCGGTCATGGGAACGACCACGTAGAAGTTGCGCTTGCCGTCCGCCACCCGCTGTTGGATCGCGGCGTCGAGCTCCGCACCGCCAAGCGTCTGGTTCGCGACGATCAGGCACCGACCCACGGCGACCTCCCTCTGCTGAGCGAAGCCTGCCGCATGGAGGCCGCGATGGCCAAGGGTTTCCCACGACTGGCCGTTCGGCCACCACAGAACGGCCATGCCGCCCGGCCGTGCGGCGGCTGCCGTCCGACGGTGGCTATCCGTCATAGTGGCCAAGCCCCAACGGGCACACCAGCTCGACGGAACCCAGCCAGTCGAGCGCAACAGCACGAGGAGAACGCTGTGCAGTCCACGCCGGCCCCGGCCCCCAAGGCCCAGAAGATCGTCCCCGTTCCGACCCTTCGCTTCGACGACCCGATCCTGGCGGGACTCCGCCTGCGCATCGACAAGGACGTCGCGACGCTCGGGCGACGTGAGGACAACGGCTACGTGCTGCCCGATCCCCGCATCTCGCGCGTCCACGCCGAGATCCGCAAGGACGGCAACGTGCTGATCGTCACCGACCTCGGCTCGAGCTCCGGCACCAAGATCAACAACGAGGCGACCACCGGCCCGACCGTGGTCCGTCACGGTGACCGCATCAGCTTCGGTCCGCTGACGGCGACGCTGGAGGACCCGGCGGCCGCCATGCAGCCCGAGGACTCCACGATGGTGTTCGAGATGCCCAAGGTCGAGACCGGCCCGCACCTCTCGCCCCGGCAACAGCAGGTCCTCGAGGGCATGGCCGACGGGATGACCAACTCCGAGATCGGCGAACAGCTCGGCGTCACCGAGCGCACCGTCAAGGCCTATGCACAGGAACTCTACGACAAGCTCGGCGTGCGCAACCGCGCCGGCGCCGTGTCGCAGGGCGTCAAGCTCGGTTTGCTGTAGGCACGGCGAGCACTGAGCCCGGCCTGCTAGGCGCTCCAGCTCGCCTCGATCCGCAACCTCTGCCTGTCCTTCGTCCGGGGCCGAACGACCACTCGGTCGGCCCGGAAGGTCGTAGGCAGTCGGGAACCCCACGCACGACGATTCGTCCCGCGATTCACCACGACCGGAGGAAGACCGTGATTACGCTCGGCATCATCCTGCTCATCCTGGGCATGCTCATCGACATCGGCATCCTGACCACGCTCGGCATCATCCTGCTGGTGGTCGGCGTGATCCTGTTCATCCTGGGATCCGTCGGCCG
>JAGXST010000194.1 GCA_018335555.1 Actinomycetota bacterium
CGAAGAAGACCGGCGCGAAGAAGACGGCGGCGAAGAAGACGGCCGCGAAGAAGACGGCCGCGAAGAAGACGGCCGCGAAGAAGACGGCGTCGAAGAAGACCGGCGCGAAGAAGACGGCCGCGAAGAAGACGGCGTCGAAGAAGACGGCGTCGAAGAAGACCGGCGCGAAGAAGACGGCGTCGAAGAAGACGGCGTCGAAGAAGACCGGCGCGAAGAAGACGGCGTCGAAGAAGACCGGCGCGAAGAAGACGGCCGCGAAGAAGACCGGCGCGAAGAAGACCGGCGCGAAGAAGACGGCCGCGAAGACCACGGCGATGAGCGAGCCTCGCGAGACGCCGACCTTCGATCCCGAGATCCTGCAGCGGGCTTCCGAGGACGTGCAGCGTGACGCCGCGGCCTCGTCGGCACCTGCCGAGGCGTCCGCGGTCATCGCCGAGCGCCTCGACCAGATCGCCGGAGGCGAGGGCTCGTGACGAGGGACCCGGCACAGGCAGGCGCGGAGGACGTCCTCGAGCAGCTCCACGCGGCTGTCCGAGGGGTCGATGCCCTACCGGTCGCCGCGCGTGTGGACACGTTCGAGCAGGTCAACGACGGCATCGCGCGCGAACTCGCCCGCCTCGACGAGGTCTGACCGTCAGTCCGGCCCGTCGCCGGCTCGACGCCGAACTCGTCCGACGTGCACTCGCGTCGAGCCGTACCGAGGCGCAGGAAGCCATCGCGGCCGGGCTGGTCACCGTCGACGGTGCGCCGGCGCTCAAGGCGTCGAGCCAGGTGCATGCCGGCCAGGCCGTCGTGGTCGCCGCTCCACCGCGCCGTTTCGTGTCCCGTGGCGGCGAGAAGTTGTCGCACGCCCTCACCGTCTTCGGGGTCGACCCGGAGGGGCGCCGCTGCCTCGACGCGGGTGTCTCGACCGGCGGGTTCACCGATTGCCTCCTCCAGCACGGCGCCGCCCATGTCGCCGCCTATGACGTCGGGTACGGCCAGGTCCACGAGAGACTCCGTCAGGACGAGCGCGTCACCGTCAACGAGCGCACCAACGTGCGTGACCTCGTGCCCGATGATCTGCCACCACCGCTACCGGACCTGCTCGTCGCCGATCTCTCCTTCATCTCGCTTGCCGGGCTGCTGCCGACACTGCGGCCGCTACTGGCCGATCCCGCCGAGGGCGTCGTCCTGGTCAAGCCGCAGTTCGAGGCCCAGCGTGCGCAGGTCGGCAAGGGAGGCGTCGTGCGCGATCCCGACGTCTGGCGCCAGTGCCTGCTGCGCGTGGCCGCAGCCGCCCGCTCGCTAGGGTGGAACGGTCTGGACGTCACCGCGTCACCCCTTCTCGGGCCGGCCGGCAACGTGGAGTTCCTCATGCACCTACAGCTGGCCGACGCCGGCGAGGTCCCGTTCGACGACATGGTCGAGCGCGCCGTCGCGGCCGGGGTCGAGCGGCGACGCGCAGGTGCCAGGACATGAAGGTCGGGCTCGTCGTCCACGCCGGTCGTGATGCGTCGATCGCCGCCGCGGGACGTGCCGCGAAGGTTCTCGACGAGCTCGGCGCCGAGGTCGTCGTCGTCGACGGCGCCGGCCCGGACGAGGACCCTCCGGTCGATCCGCGCGGGATCGCCACGCCATCGGCGGCGGAGGGGTTCGCCGACGGCCTCGACCTCGCGATCTCGTTCGGCGGTGACGGGACGTTCCTTCGAGCCGCGCATCTGTGTCGGGATGCCGGCGTCCCGGTCCTCGGTGTCAACCTCGGACGTCTAGGGTTCCTGGCCGAGGTCGAGCACGACGATCTGGCCGCCGCACTCCGCGACGTCACCGCGGACGGGTTCAGCGTCGAGTCGCGCCCCACGCTCGAAGTTCGAGCGCACGATCCTGACGGCGCCGTCGTGGCCACGGGCTGGGCGCTCAACGAGGTCGCACTCGAGAAGACGGCCCGGCAGCGGCTGCTCCTGATGGACCTCTACGTGGCCGAGACCCTGTTCGCGAAGGTGCCGGCCGACGCCATGATCGTCGCCACGAGCACCGGGTCGACCGCCTATGCCCTGTCGGCCGGCGGACCCATCGTGTCCCCTCGTGTCCCCGCGACGCTGGTCGTCCCCGTCGCGCCGCACACCCTCTTCGACCGCACCGTGGTCGCGGCCCCCGACGAAGAGGTCCGCGTCGAGTTGGTCGTCGACCAGGCACCGGCCGTGGTCTCGTGCGACGGACGGGAACCGGTCCTGCTCGAGCCAGGCGGGTGGGTGACCATCCTCGGTGACGGGCGTCCGGTGCACCTCGCCCGGGTCCGGACGCTCGACTTCTACGCGCTGGTGCGGCGCAAATTCGGGTTGCGCTGACCGGGGCGACGGGCGTCGTCCCCAGTCGGAGTCATGCCGTCCCGGTCCGGCCCGCCACCCTCGATAGCCTGACCTCGACGCCGGCAAGAAGGGATGGGCGGGTGCTCGACGAACTGCACATCCGCGGGCTCGGTGTCATCGAGGATGCCGAACTCCGCCTCGCCCCGGGCCTGACCGTCGTCACCGGCGAGACCGGTGCCGGCAAGACGATGGTGGTGACCGCTCTGCAGTTGCTGCTCGGTGCCCGCGCCGACACCGCCCTGGTTCGCAGCGGCGCGACCTCGGCGCTGATCGAAGCCGTCGTCAGCCCGCCGCCGCCCGAGGCGGTCGAGTGGCTGGACGACGACGATGACGACGTCCTGGTCGTGAGTCGCGAGCTTCCCGCGGACGGGCGGTCCAGGGCACGGATCGGCGGACGGCTGGCACCGGTGTCCGCTCTCGGCGACGTACTCGGCCAACACGTCGAGGTCCACGCCCAGCACGAGCACGTACGACTGTCCCGCCCCGAGGTGCAGCGGGCACTGCTCGACCGGTTCGCCGGCGATGCCCATGCCCGGTCGCTGCGGGACTATCGCCTGGCCCACTCCGCCTGGCGTGAACTGGTCGACCGTCAGCGTCGGCTCCGAGGTGATGCCCGCGAGCGGGCACGCGAGCTCGACCGGTTGCGGTTCGAGGTCGCCGAGATCGACGGGGCCGAGATCGACCCGGAGGTCGACGCCAGCCTCGACCGTGACCTGGACCTGCTCGCGAATGCCGAGCACGTGCAGTTGGCGGCCGCCACGGCAGCCCGGGCCCTTGGCTCCGACGGGGCCGGCGAGCCCGTCGGCGTCGCCTTCGACGCGTTGCGCCGGCTGGGGATCGACGACCCTGCGTTCGTCGGACTCCTGGAGCGCACGACCGCCGTCGCGGCCGAGCTGACCGACCTGGCCGGCGACCTCCGTGCCTACGGCGAGGCTGCCGAGGCCGATCCGCGGCGGCTCGCCGCCCTCCAGGAACGCCAACGGTTGGTCAACCAACTCCTACGCAAGTACGGCTCGGACCTCCCCGCCGTGTTGACGTATGCCGACGAGGCACGCTCCCGGCTCGCCACCCTCGAGTCGGAAGAGGCCGAGACGGACGATCTCGACGGACGCGTCGCGGAGGCTCTCCGCGCTGTCCTCGACACGGCGCGAGACGTCCACCGCGGCCGCACGCTCGCCGCCGAACGGCTGGCCGGCGTCGTCGACGACCACCTCGTCGATCTCGGGATGCCGCACGCCACGTTCGAGGTCGCGGTGGATCACGACGCCACCGCGGAGCCGGGCGCGGACGGGATGGACCGCATCGTCTTCCTGCTGGCCGCCAATCCGGGCGAGCCGGCGCGTCCGGTGGCATCCGCCGCCTCGGGGGGCGAGCGCTCACGCGTCTCGCTGGCCATCGAGGTCGCGTTGGCCGACGTCGACGATGCCCGGGTGCTGGTCTTCGACGAGGTCGACGCAGGCATCGGCGGTGCCACCGCCCTGGCCGTGGGTCAGAAGCTCGCACGCCTCGCGGGTGGCCACGACGGTCGCCGGCGCCAGGTGCTGTGTGTGACCCACCTCGCCCAACTCGCCGCCTATGCCGACGTTCACTACGTGGTCGAGAAGGGTCTCGCGGGTGGCCGCACCGTCACCAGCGCCCGTCGGGTGGCCGACGACGATCGGCCCGCCGAACTCGCCCGGATGCTGGGCGGTGACGCCACGGCGGCGGCCGGTCTCGAGCATGCCCGGGAACTCCTGGCCCATGCCCGGGCGAGGCAGGCCGGCTGACCTATTCCCGCCGGGCGCTGGGAGATGTCCGCTTTGTCCGGATCGCACGCGCGGCGTCGCTGACAGCGGCCGTGTCCGAACGTCGGTACGTTTCTGTCACGCCGCTCGGGGACTTCGACGACGCCCCGGCGCAGGCTCGCCCGGTCTTCGCTACCGGTCTCCGCCCGCCAGATCGCCACGTGGCGCTCGTCTCCACCAGGAGCACCGTCTTTGATCCGTCCTGCCTCGCTCGCTGCTGCCCGTTCCCGCCCCCGTCCCGCTCGACGCCGCGTCCCGGCCAGCCTCGCCCTGATGGTCGCAGCGGCCGTGCTGATCGCCGCCACCCACGGCGACGGCGACCAGGCAGTCGGGCGAGCAGCGCCGGATCTGCCTTCGGCGGTGGTGGCGGCGACGACCACCGTCGCACCTGCCCCCGTGCCCGAACCGGCACCGACCGGCATCGCGTTCGCCGAGGTGGATGGGGTCGAACTCGTCCTGCCGGCCGCCGCGACCGTCGCCCACGGGTTTCACGAGGCCGGGGGCGGCGGTCCGCTGCCGCTCACACCGGTCGGCATGCTCCAGCCAGGCGAGGACACCAACGGTTTCGACGAAGCCGATGCCCTCGTCGACACCGATGGCCCGCACTATCTCGTCATGCCGACCCGCAACCGGGGGACCGCACCCACGGGCGCCGTCGACGTCGTACTCGAGCCCGGTGAAGACGTCCTCGCACCCGTCGACGGGGTCGTGACCAAGGTCGCCGACTTCGCACTCTACGGTCGGTACCAGGACACCCTGGTCCACATCAGGCCGGACGGGGCGCCCCACCTCGAGGTCAAGATCCTGCACATCGAGGGTGTGGTGGTCGGTGAGGGCGACGCCGTCGTCGCGGGGCAGACCGTGGTGGCCGGCACCGCCCGGCGGATCCCGGTCCGCAACCAGATCGACCGGTTCGTTGGCCAAGCGTGGCCGCACGTCCACCTCGAGGTGGTTCCCGCGCCGGCGAACACCTGAACCTCGGGACGGATCCGCCGACGACTCACGTGGGCGCGGTAGCGTGCGCCCGCCCCTATCACCCCGATCGAGGACCGACCCCTGGCCCGGCCGCAGATGTTCCGCCGACGGCGCTCGCGAACGCCGGTGGCCGTGGTGGCCGTCATCGGCGCCATCGCCGGGCTGAGCCTGGCTGCCGTGCGTGGGGCATCGTTACCGGCCGCCGAGGCGACACCGGCCGCCTCCAGCGCGGCCGGAACCTCCGCGACTCCACCGTCCGTGACGTCGGAAAGGGCCGTCGCGTCCGCGACCGACGTCGCCCAGGTCCCTGCGAACACCCCGCTGTTCGCCCAGGTCGGCGGGGTGTATCTGCGCCTGCCCGCGGACGAGGTGGTCGTGCTGGGATTCCACGAGGCGGCGACGCGGGAGTCGCTGCCCATGGCGCCGGTCGGCTCGGTGGTCGATCACCAGAACACGACCAAGTTCGATCCGCCGGCTCCCGACGACGCCGGCACGCCCTACGTCGTGATGTCCTCACGCGGCCGCCCCATTCCGGCGACCTCCGCGGCCGACCTCGTCATGCCCGAGGGCGTTGCCGTACGCGCCCCCGTCGACGGCGAGGTCACCGACGTGCGCCAGTACTACCTCTACGGCAAGCACCTCGACCAACGCGTCGAGATCGCCCCGGCCGCCAACCCCGACCTGCGTGTGGTGATGATCCACGTCGACGGCGTCGCGGTGGCGGTCGGCGACGCTGTCGTCGCCGGCGAGACCGTGGTCGCCGAACAGGCCCGCCGGTTCAGTTTTCCGAGCCACATCGACCGCTACACCGAGCCGGATCGCCACGGTCACGTCCACCTCGAGGTCAAGCCTGCCGACGCGGCGCGGCC
>JAGXST010000195.1 GCA_018335555.1 Actinomycetota bacterium
CCCCCCACCGTGGCGGCGCTGCAGGAGTCCCTCGACTGGATCATGGGCCAGTCCGGCCGCCTCGATGCGGTGCCGGCCGACCTCACCCCGGCGCTGGACGAGGCCGGCGACGTCCTGCCCGCGATCTACCCCGACGAGTGCATGACCCCCGGGGTGGAACCGCCCGAGTGCGTCTACGGCGACCTCGACGCCGACCGCACGATGGTGCTGTTCGGCGACAGCCACGCCGCCCACTGGTTCCCGCCGATCGAGGCGGCCGCGACGGCCCACGGGTGGCGGCTGGTGGTGATCGCCAAGGGCGGGTGCCCGTCGGCCCAGATCGTGATCTGGCGCGACGGCAACCGCGGCGACGCCTGCGACGTGTGGCGTGACAACGCCCTCGACCGCATCGCCCGGGAACGGCCCGAACTGGTCGTGGTCTCCAACGCGTCGCACTACGAGGCCTACACCTACGAGGGCGCGCGCCTCACCGGCCAGGACGCCGCCAACCTCGCCGAGGGACAGGCGATCGTCACCGACCGCATCCACGAGCGGGTGCCCGACGCCCGGGTGGTCGCGTTCGGGCCCTCCGCCCGCCTGCCGTTCGTCGCCCCCGAGTGCCTGGTCCGCAGCCTCGACGAGCCGGGCGAGTGCACACAGGCCCGCGACGACGTGGTCAAGCAGGACCTGATCGACCTGCAGCGCGCGGCGGCGGACGCCACCGGCGCCGAGTTCGTCGACACGACCCGCTGGACCTGCAACCACGAGGTGTGCCCGCTGGTGGTCGGTGACCTGCTGGTGTACTGGGACACCCACCACCTCACCGTCGATTTCTCCACCTGGCTGACCCCGATCGTCGCCGCGACCCTGTTCGACGAGACGGCCGACACCTGACCGGGCGCGCAGCACCCGGCCCTAGGTCAGCCGCTCCGCGGCGAGCACGTAGGCCTCGAGATCGCGGCGTCGCGCGATGGCGAGAATCTCGACCTGCTGCGCATCATGGTTCGACGGCAGCAGTCGGTAGACCAGCCGCAGCGATGGTCCGAGGTTGACGCCGTCACGGTCGAGTTCGTCCGGGCCGAACACGACCTTGCGGCAGGTCGAGAGGTCTCCGGTTGCGTCGTGACGATCGAGCCAGTCCCCGAGCAGTGGGGCGCCTGGCAACGAGGCGACCAGCTGGCGAGCCTGTTCGTAGGCGTCGACGCCAAAGTGGGCCCGCACGGCGGCGAGGTCCCCTGGCACGTCATCATGCCAGCGCAGCGGCAGGGTCACCGGACGGCGTCAGCCGCAGCGAACAGCTCGTCGACCGTCCCCTCGGTGAAGCGGGCATCGCGAATTCGCTCACGGACAAGGCGCAGCGCGCCGAGACGCTCGAGCTCGTCCAGGTGCCGTTCAGCGGCGAGCAGACGGTCGTATTCGGCCGCGGACACCACGACCGCCTCGTCACGCCGGTGGCGGCCGAAGTGGATGGCGCTGCCGAAGGGTTGCTCCCGGAAGTCGTCCAGAATGGACGGCAACGTCGACCGCACCGTCTCCATGCCCTCGACCGCCACGACAAACCTCCTCATTTCCGTACGGTTTAGTGTACGGAAATGCTGGTGGACAACAAACCAGTCCACAGCCGCCCCACCGCGGAAGTCCTTGGGACCGTCGTCGCGGCATGCTGCGTCGATGCCTGCTCAATCGCCGTCCTCGCCGACCGTCGACGCCTTCGTGGCGCACCTGCACGCGGTGCAGGGCCTGGCCGTGTCGACCCAGCAGACCTACGCCCACGCCGTCCGCCAGTTCGCCGGGTGGCTGCAGGGCCGCGGTGAGCGCGACCTGACGACCGCCACGGTCGGCGACATCGAGGCCTGGGTCGGCGCCGGCGCACGTCGTGGGCTGGCGCCGAGGACGCGCGCCCTGGCCGTCGCCTCCCTGCGCTCGTTCTACGCCTGGCTGCCGACGCGCGAGGACAACCCGGCGCTGCGGGTGCGGACCCCGCGGGTTCCGCCCTCCGACATCACCCCGTACACGCCAGACGAGGTCGACGCCATGCTCACGGCGGCGAAGGCACGCGTCGGCCCATCGGCACGTGTCGAGGAGGTCGCCATCACCACCTTGCGCTTCACGGGGCTGCGCGTGCAGGAGCTGGTCGACCTCGAGCTCACCTCGGTCGACCTCGACGAGCGACGCCTCGAGATCATCGGCAAGGGCGGCCAACAACGGTTCATGCCCATCGCGTGGGACCTGCACGCCCTCCTGCACGACTACCTGCGGTGGACGCGGCCGGCCTGCCCGGAGTCGAAGTGGCTGTTCGCCTCGCCGTGCTCGCAGCCCCATGGCCCGTGGTGGGGCCGGATCTCCCCGGCGGGAGTCCGCCGCGCCGTCCGCCAGGTCGGCGACGATGCCCGAGTCCCTGGCCGCCACCATCCACACCGTTGGCGTCACACGTTCGCGACCGAGCTGCTTCGTGCCGGGGTCGACGTGCACTCCGCCCAGCGACTGCTCGGTCATGTCAAGGCGGGGACGACGGCGACCTACCTGCATCTCGTCGACGACGAGCTGTGCGACGCCGTCGACCGGGTCTACGAGGTGTCCGGACCGGAGGTCGGCTCGGGGACGGGGGCGTCGTGAGCGATGGCCTCGAGCGCGGGCTGGACGCCGGCCGTGGGCGTGCGTCGCGGCGTTGCGATGGTGCCGGCGGGATACGTGCGGTCGATGGCGGCGCGTAGGTCCTCATCGATCAGGTGGAGGTAGCGGGTGGTGGATTCGAGGTGGCGGTGACCGAGGAGCCGCTGGACGAGGTGGACGTCGACGCCGGCCCGCAACAGCTCCGTCGCATAGCTGTGGCGCCAGCGGTGAGGGTGATGGCGTCCATCCACTTCTGCCCGCTCGCCGGCACGGCGGCACAGGTCCAGCACGCCCTGCTTGTCGATGGTGCCCCACCTGGCACTGCCACGCAGGCCGCGGGGGTTGGCGAACACGAAGACGGACGGCGGGCACGCGGGACGGATCTCCTCGAGGTAGCACCCCAGGTGGTCGGCCAGGGCCAGCGGCACGGGCACCGTCCGCGGTCGGCTCCCCTTGCCGACCACCTTGGCACGGCGGCGCTCGAGGTCGATCCGGTCGAGGCGCAGCCCGGTGAGCTCGGCAACCCGGATGCCGGTCCAGCGCAGCGTGGCGACCACCGCATGGTCGAAGGCGCCCGAGAGCGTGTCGGTCTGCGCCAGGGTGTCGAGGATGCGCTGCGCCTCGGCCGGCCGGTACGGGTCGACGGGCCGCGGCGGGTAGCGCGGGCTTTGCACCTGCTCGGCCGGATTCGGTCCGTCCGGGCGCAGCCAGCCGAGAAACACACGCACGGCCCCGAGCGCGGTCTCCCGGCTGCGGGGACTCAGGCCCCGTTGCGACTCGGCGATCAGCCACGCCTCGATGTCGGCCGGTTCTACGGCGGCCAGGTCGCCGCCGCCAGCCCCGCGCCACCAGGCGGTGAAGTTGCGAACGTTCGACTGGTAGTTGATCAGCGTGCGCTCGGCCAGCCCGGCCACGGCCTGCTGGTAGGCGAGGAAGTCATCGAGCACCCGCTCGGTGTCCGTGTCGCGCTCGAACCGAAACATGCCGACAGCGTGCCGTGCCTGGCCACTGCCGAGACCAATGCGTTCCCCTTGCCTTGTGGAAAGAGGACCCTCCTGCCGTTCCCTGGGCGCCTGGCTGAAGGTGGGCTTGCCGTCCACGCGATTGTTCACGGCCTCAGGGGACGCACTCGGAGGACGTTGCGCCCGGTGTCCTGGACCGCCGCCTGGCTCGACGTTTGACGGCATGGATGTCAAAGATAGTTTGACATCCATGCCATCCAGTCTGGACGCCCTCTACCCGCTCGCCGAACGGCGCGCGGGCTACGTCACCACGGCGCAGGCCGCCGAGGTCGACGTCTCACGCCAGCAGCTTTCCTACCTCGCGCGTACGGGCGCGCTCGAACGTGTCGCCCAGGGCATCTATCGGCTCCGACGCTTCCCGACGCAACGTTTCGAGGACGTGATCATCGCCTGCCTGTGGGCCGGGGACGACGCAGTCGCCAGTCATGGCACGGCCCTGGCCGTCTACGAACTGACCGACGCGATGCCCACCGCGATCCACGTTTCCGTGCCGCGCCCATTCCGCGGTCGCCGAGCGGGGGTCGCGGTCCACGCCACGCCCCTGGGCGACGATGAGCGAACCGAACGCGCAGGCGTGCCCGTGACCACGGTGGAGCGAACGATCACCGACGTCCTCACGTTCTCCGGGGAGGAACTTGCCAGGCCGGCAGCGGAGCAGGCACTGGAACGAGGGCTGGTGACCCGACGGCGACTGCATGCCGCACTCGCGGGCGACGATGATTGCGGCATGGCACTGCTCGACCTCACCGTGGCGCCCTCGT
>JAGXST010000196.1 GCA_018335555.1 Actinomycetota bacterium
CCACCCCCCGGGTCCTCCCCGCCACCCCCCGGGTCGCCTCAGGCCAGGACGCGTAGCGCAGCCGGCACCGCCGTGAAGGTCACCGCGAGGTGCTCACCGGAGTAGTCGCCGTCGACCATCAGCGGCTGCGGCTGCGGGGCCGTCAGGGTGAACGACGGCAGGTCGTGGTGGTAGGCGACGTCCCGACCGTGCACGTGCGAGCCGTCGCGGAAGGCCTGGGCGACCACCTTGAGCAGGGCCGGGGTCGACAGTTGCCGCAGACCCAGCAGGTCGAGACCGAGATCGAACGAGGCCTGCGGGTGGACGTGCATCGGGCGCGGCCCGAGGTAGGTGTAGGGGTCGGTGTTGGCGATCATCGCGATCAGGTAGGGCCCCACGACGCTGCCGTCGGCCAGGTGCGCGGTGACGGACGGGGCTTCGCGCCCCTCGCCCAACGCCCACTCGCGGGTCGACGAGGCCAGGAAGGCGGCCTGTCGGAACCAGCGCTTCATCTGGGCGTGCTGCTCGACGTGGCGGACCACGGCGGCGTCGAAACCGAAGCCGGCGTTGAATCCGAAGTAGCGGTCGCCGGCCCGGCCGAGCGTGATCCGACGGGTGCGGTCGTCGCGGAGGTGCTCGAGCAGCACCGAGGTGGCAGCCACCGCGTCGTTGGGGAGTCCGAGTGCCCGGGCCAGGACGTTGGCGCCGCCACCGGGGATGATGCCGAGTCGGACGTCGGTGCCTGCAAGCGCCTGCAGCACCTCGTTGGCGGTCCCGTCGCCGCCGAGGGCGAACACGGCGTCAACGCCTTCGTGGACCGCGCCGGCGACGATGTGGGTGGCGTGGCCACGCTGTTTCGTCGCCTGCACGTCGAGGTCGACCGCGGAGGCCAGCGCAGCCGCGATCACGTCACGGACCCGGTCGTCGGTGGTCGTGGCGTTGGGGTTGAACAGCAGCAGCGCGCGCAGGGCCGTTCCGCTCCGAGTGGTTGGTCGAACCCGCGGCCGAGTGCCTCGCGGAGACGACCGAGCCTAGCCCCCGACGGTGTGCGCCAACCCGCGGAAGTCGACCGGGTCGCGGTCACGCAGCGCGAGGGTCATCGCCTGGGCGAACATGGACGCGGGCAGCGTGCCGCCGGTCACCTCGCGGATGCCGGCGACGTCGCGGAGCGGGATACGTCCCTCCACGTGCCCGACCCAGACCGCGGCGGCCAGGGTCGGCGTGTAGCCGACGAACCAGGCGTCGGCATGGTCGGAGGTCGTGCCGGTCTTGCCCGCCACCTGCCAGCCGTCGACCCGGGCGGCCAGCCCCGTGCCCTGCTCGACCACCCCGTGCAGGATCCCGGTGGTCGCCCTTGCGACCTGCGGGGCGAGCACCGGTCGCGGCGTGGCCTCGGGCCGCCACACGACGCGTCCGTCACGGTCGGCGACGTGCCGGATGGGCGTGGTCGGGACATGGCTGCCGCCGTTGGCGAGCGTGCCGTACGCCGCGGCCAGGTCCAGGGGGGTCACGGCGACCCCACCGCCCCCGAGGGCGATCTGGGGGTCGTCGGTGGGCAGGCGCGAGCGCACGCCCATGGCGGCTGCGGTTCCGGCCACGCGGTCCGCGCCGAGTTCGACGCCGAGCCGGGCGTACGCGGCGTTGATCGACGCGCGCGTGGCTCCGGCCAGCGTGACCGTCTCGTAGCTGTGGCGGTCGTAGTTGCGGACCTCCCAGTTGCCATGCGAGGTCTGCACGACCCCCTGACGGCCGTCGACGAGGTCGTCGGGACGCCAGCCGTCCGCGAGTGCCGTGGCCAGCACGAACGTCTTGAACGTCGAACCGGGTTGGCGGCGGCCCTGGGTCGCGACGTCGAACTGCAACTCGCGGTAGTCGCGGTTGCCGACCGCGGCCAGGATGTGACCGGTCGACGGCTCGACGATCGCGATCGCGGCCTCGGGATCGTCCGGGTCGTCGAGGTTCGTGGTCAGCGTGGTGCGTGCCGCATCCTGCAGGCGCGGGTCGAGCGTGGTGTGGATGCGCAGCCCGCCGGCGTCGAGCCTGGCCGCCCGCTCGGCCTCGGTCCGGCCGAAGGTCGCATCCGCCAGCAGGGTCCGCACGACCAGGTCGACGAAATGGGGCTCGCGGACGGCGGGCGAGGAGCCACGGCCGACCACGCTCACGGGCGCGGCGAGGGCGGCGTCGCGCTGTCCAGGGGTGACCAGGCCGTCGAGCGCCATGCGGCGCAGGACGTCGTCACGACGTTGGTGGGCGGCCTCGGGGGCCCTCGTCGGCGCGAAGGACTCGGGGGCGCGGATGATCGCGGCCAGCAACGCCGACTCGGCGAGGTCGAGCTCGCCGGGCTCGCGCCGGAAGTAGGTCCACGCGGCAGCGGTGATCCCGGTGGCGCCTTCCCCGAAGTAGGCGTTGTTGAGGTAGTCCTCGAGGATCGCGGCCTTGGAGCGCTGCCGCTCGAGCTCACGTGCGTACACGGCCTCCTGCAGCTTCGTCGCCGCCGTGCGGTCCGCACCGGGCATCGCCTGCAGCTTGACCAACTGCTGGGTGATCGTCGAGCCGCCCTGTTGCGCATGCCCGACTTCGAGGTTGGCCAGCGCCGCGCGCACGATGGCGCGGGCATCGAGGCCCCGGTGGCTGTGGAAGCGACGGTCCTCGGAGGTCAGCACGGCGTCGACGAGATGCTGCGGGAGCTCGTGCAGGCGGGCGGGTTCATGGGCGGCAGCCTGCAGGACCGCGAGTTCGTCGCCGGCGGCGTCGAAGACGATCGACCGTGCGGGCGTCGTTGCGGCGACGGTGGTCAGACCGTCGGCGCCCGGCAGCTCCAGCGTCACCACCGGTCCGCAGGCGACCGAGGACAGCGCGAGTAGGGCGAGGGCCGCGCCCCGCCGCCGGATACCCGCACCTGCGCTTGCCACTCGAGTCCGTCGCGTTCGTCACCGGGGTATCGGCCACGATCGCGGTGGACTGGAGGGGTTCCCGGGGCCTACCCCTCCAGGTTCCCCCCCGGGGCCTACCCCTCCAGGTTCCCCCCCGGGGCCTACCCCTCCAGGGCGCGGTCGAGGTCGGCGAGCAGGTCGTCGGCGGACTCGATGCCGACCGAGATGCGCAGCAGGTCGTCGGGTACCTCGAGGGCGGTGCCGGCGACGGACGCGTGGGTCATGATGCCCGGGTGTTCGATCAGGCTCTCGACGCCGCCGAGCGACTCGGCGAGGAAGAACAACTCGGTGCGTTCGGCGACGCGGCGGGCCGCGTCGGCGCCACCGGCGACCCGAAACGAGATCATCCCACCGAACGCCGACATCTGGCGGGCCGCGATGTCGTGACCCGGGTGGTCGACCAGGCCGGGGTAGAAGACCTCCTCGACCGCCTCGTGGCCGGCGAGGTAGCCGGCGATGAGGGTCGCGTTCTCGCAGTGGCGATCCATCCGGACGCCGAGGGTCTTGACCCCACGCAACGTCAGCCACGAGTCGAACGGCCCGGGCACGGCACCGACCGCGTTCTGCAGGAAGGCGAGGTCGTCCGCGGTCTTGGCGTCGGTGCACACCGCGCCACCCACGACGTCGGAGTGGCCGCCGATGTACTTGGTGGTCGAGTGCACCACGAGGTCGGCACCGAACTCGGTCGGGCGCTGCAGGTAGGGGGTCGCGAAGGTGTTGTCGGCGACCAGCCACGCGTCACGGTCGTGGGCGACCTCGGCCAGGGCGGGGAGGTCGAGCACCTTGAGTAGCGGGTTCGACGGTGTCTCGGCCCACACGTAGCGGGTCGAGGGCCGGAACGCGGTCGCGACGGCATCGAGATCGGTCAGATCGACCGCGGACACGTCGATGCCGTAGCGCTTGTAGACCTTGTCGACCAGCCGCCAGGTGCCGCCGTAGACGTCGTTGGCCATGATCACGTGGTCGCCGGGCGAGAGCAGGCGCAGGATGGCGTCCTCGGCGGCCATGCCCGAGGCGAAGCAGACCGCCTGTTCGGTGCCCTCGAGGCTGGCCAGGCACTGCTGCAGTGCGGTGCGGGTCGGGTTGCCGGTACGCGCGTACTCGTACCCGGAGTGCTCACCGACGCCGTGTTGGGCGAACGTCGAGGTCTGGTAGATCGGTACCACCACGGCGCCCGTGCGCGGGTCGGGGTCCTGGCCGACGTGGATGGCGCGGGTCTCGAACTGCATGAGGACGCCTTTCAGCGGGCGGCGAGGAAGGTGAGCAGGTCGGCCTTGGTGAGCACGCCCACGGCACGACCGGCGTCGAGCACCATGATGGCCGGGGCGCCGGTGGCCAGTCCGGCGAGGACCGAGTCGAGCGGGTCGTCGGTCGAGGCGGTCGCCAGCGGGGGCTGCAGGACCTCGAAGACGGGCTTGGTCATGACCTCGGGGTCGCGCAGCGCCGCGTCGAGCAGCGCGTTCTCGCGGACCGAGCCGAGGATGTCGTCGGTGCCCGCACCGTCGTGCACGCCGTCGCGGAACACCGGCATCTGCGACACGCCGTACTCCTTGAGCAGCGCGATGGCCTGCGACACCTGCTCGCCGGGGTGCAGGTGCACCATCGGCGGCAGGTCCGTGCCCTTGGCGCGGAGCACGTCACCGACGGTGCCGGTGCCGGAGGCGTGCTCGACGAAGCCGTGCTCGGCGAGCCAACGCTCGTCGTAGAACTTCGACAGGTAGCCGCGGCCCGAGTCGGGCAGCAGCACGACGATCGTGGCGTCCTCGGGTTGGCCCTTGGCGTACTCGAGCGCGGCGTACAGGGCCGTGCCGCAGGAGCCGCCGACGAGCAGGCCCTCCTCGCGGGCGCAGCGGCGCGCGGTCAGGAACGAGTCGCGGTCGCTGACCCGGTACCAGTGGTCGACGATCTTCGGGTCGAAGGTCTGCGGCCAGAAGTCCTCGCCGATGCCCTCCACGAGATAGGTGTGGATCTCGTCGCCGGAGTACAGCGAGCCCTCGGGATCGGCACCGACGACCTGCACGTCGGGCTTCTTGTCCTTGAGGTAGCGGCCGACGCCGGTTGCGGTCCCGCCGGTGCCGACACCACAGACGAAGGCGTCGATGAGGCCGTTGGTCTGCCGCCACAACTCCGGGCCGGTCGAGAACATGTGGGTCTGCGGGTTGGACTGGTTGAAGTACTGGTTGGGCTTGAACGCGTTCGGCTGGGCGGCGAGGCGGTCGGACACCGAGTAGTAGGACCGTGGGTCGTCGGGCTCGACCGAGGTGGGGCACACCACGACCTCGGCGCCGTAGGCCCGCATCAGCGAGACCTTGTCGGTCGAGACCTTGTCCGGCACGACGAACACGCAGCGATAGCCCTTGCGCGCGGCGGCGATCGCCAGCCCCACCCCGGTGTTGCCGGAGGTCGGCTCGACGATCGTGCCACCAGGCTTGAGCACGCCCGCCGCCTCGGCCGCCTCGACCATCGCGATGCCGATGCGGTCCTTGACGCTGCCGCCGGGGTTGAGCATCTCGAGCTTGGCGATCAGCGTCGGCGGCACGCCCTTCGACAGGCGGTCGAGGCGCACCAGCGGGGTCTCGCCCATCAGCGCCAACAGGTCGGGGGCGACCTCACGGCCGCGGTCGTCACGCGGCAGGTGCGGGCCGGTCAGCGGGTCGTGTTCGATCCCCAGGGTCCTGGTGTAGATCGAGCGGTCGGTGACGTCGATGGGGACGGACATCGCGGGCCTCGAGGTGACGCGAACACGTCGGTAGACGGCGTCCGCACGGCGGTGGGCGGACTGGCCGACGAGGGTAGTCAGCGCCGTCCGGCCC